>NZ_JBHSQW010000035.1:84156-133362 GCF_042658695.1 Pseudonocardia hispaniensis
GATCTGCTCCGCGAGCCGGTCGGCCTGGGTCCCGATGTTCCGTAGCGCGGTCGAGTAGCTGCGGGCCGCGGCGCGGTACGCGTCGGCGGCCGCGCCCTCCCACTCCCGCAGCTCACCGACGTCGTCGCGGTACCGCATGCCGACGGCGCGCAGCTCACCGGCCACGGTGTGCCAGGTCCGGGCCTGAGCCTTGATCTGGGTGGGGTCCCCGGCGAGCGCATCGAGCGGCTCGTGCAGGAACCCGACGTGTTCGATGAGCCAGCCGACCCCGGCCTCCAGCAACGAGCCCAGCGGGTTCATGACCATGCCCAGCGCATCCAGCCCGGCCCCGACCGCGGAGAACCCCGCCAGCTGCGCATCACCGCCGGTGAGGCCCGCGGACAGATCGGCGACGCTGGAGAACAGACCGGCTCCCTCCCAGTTGGCGGGCTCGGCGTTCTCGTTCTCGGGCGCGACGATGAGCGGGTTGGTCATCGGATCTCCCGGAATCGGGCGACGTTGCTCCGCTCCGTCGCGGCGTAGCTCGTCCCCGAGCACCGCACGCCATCCGCGATCAACGTGGCGGCCCGCGCCATCACGCGGACCAGGACCGAGGACCGCGCCGCCGTCTCGGCCGCAGCGTCCGCGAAGATCTGGCCGATCAGGCCATAGGCGTCCCGGGACAGCGGCCTGCCGGCGTCGGCGGCGGTGGCCAGCCGGTTGGCCACCGCATCGACCTGTCCCGCATGCGTACCGAGTTCCGCCAGGTCGACGGTGAACCCGCCGCTCACCGGGCGTCCCCCGGCGAGGACTCGGTCAGCGCCGAG
The DNA here is from genome assembly GCF_042658695.1 of Pseudonocardia hispaniensis. Lineage (NCBI taxonomy): Bacteria > Bacillati > Actinomycetota > Actinomycetes > Pseudonocardiales > Pseudonocardiaceae > Pseudonocardia > Pseudonocardia hispaniensis. The sequence continues at coordinate 84,963 of NZ_JBHSQW010000035.1, forward strand.
CGCACCACGCGCATCGCCTCGCTGCTCTCCCCGATCAGTGGGGTGATCACGGCGATCGCCTGCTGCGTGGCCTCGGCATGTGCCCGCCGTGCCGTGGCCAGCACCGCCTCGGCGAGCTGGACCCGGGACTGTCCCTCGGCCGCTCGACCGAGGGTCAGTCCCTGCAGCGCACCTGCCGAGTTCACGGTGACCGTCACCGCCCCGTCCGGGCTGCGTGCGCTGCCTCGGACGGCGGCCAGATCGGCTTGCGCCTGCACGGCACGGCGGGCGATATCGTCGGTCCGCCGGCGGTAGCCGGAGAGCCACTCGTGTGCGTCCATGGCGGACAACGGTAGGCACGGGCGGCGTTCCCCGTGGCGTTTTGGGCAGACTCGTCCGGCCGCTCAGGCGGCAGCGACCGGCAGCCCCCTGCCGACGACCAGCTCACCGGTACCCCCGCCCGCGCGCGGGTCGAGGTCGACGCGCACGGTGTCACCCTCGCGGATGTCGCCGGCGAGCAGCTCCTTGGCCAGCTGGTCACCGATCGAGGCCTGCACCAGCCGCCGCAGCGGACGGGCCCCGTACACCGGGTCGAACCCGTTCATCGCCAGCCATTCGCGGGCCGCGTCGGACACGTCCAGGCTCAGCCTGCGCCGGGCCAGCCGCTCGCCGAGCAGCCGCAGCTGAATGTCGACGATCTGCGTCAGCTCCTCGGTCGACAGCGCATGGAACACCACGACGTCGTCGAGCCGGTTGAGGAACTCCGGCTTGAAGTGGGCGCGCACGACCGCCATCACGGCGTCGCGGCGGCCCTCGTCGTCCAGCGCCGGATCGGCGATCGCCTGCGACCCGAGGTTCGAGGTCAGCACCAGGATCGTGTTGCGGAAGTCGACCGTGCGGCCCTGCCCATCGGTCAGCCGCCCGTCGTCGAGCACCTGCAGCAGGGTGTCGAACACGTCCTGGTGGGCCTTCTCGACCTCGTCGAACAGCACCACCGTGTAGGGGCGCCGCCGCACCGCTTCGGTGAGCTGGCCACCCTGGTCGTAGCCGACGTAGCCGGGCGGGGCGCCCACCAGGCGCGCGACGCTGTGCTTCTCGCTGTACTCGCTCATGTCGATGCGGACCATCGCCCGTTCGTCGTCGAACAGGAACTCCGCGAGCGCCTTGGCCAGCTCGGTCTTACCGACCCCGGTCGGGCCCAGGAACAGGAACGACCCGGTCGGCCGGTTCTCGTCGGCGATCCCGGCCCTGGCCCGGCGCACGGCATCGGACACCGCACGCACCGCCTCGGCCTGGCCGATCACGCGCCTGCCGAGCTCCTCCTCCATGCGCAGCAGCTTTGCGGTCTCGCCCTCCAGCAGGCGGCCGGCCGGAATTCCGGTCCACGCCGAGACGACGCCGGCGACGTCGTCGGGCCCGACCTCTTCCTTGAGCATCAGGTCGGCGTCCGGCGCGGTCGCGGCCGTCTGCTCGGCGAGCTTCTTCTCCAGCGCCGGGATCTTGCCGTAGCGCAGCTCGGCGGCGCGGCCGAGATCACCGTCCCGCTCGGCCCGCTCGGACTCCCCGCGCAGTGCCTCGAGCTGCTCCTTGAGCTCGCGCACGCTCTCGATGGCTCCCTTCTCGTTCTGCCAGCGCGCGGTCAACGCCGACAGCTCCTCCCGCTTCTCGGCCAGCTCGGCACGCAGGACGGCCAGCCGCTCGCGGGAAGCCTCGTCGTCCTCCTTGGCCAGCGCCATCTCTTCGATCTCCAGCCGCCGGACGGCCCGCTCCACGGTGTCGATCTCGACGGGCCGAGAGTCGATCTCCATGCGCAGCCGGGAGGCGGCCTCGTCGACGAGGTCGATCGCCTTGTCCGGCAGGAACCGCGCGGTGATGTAGCGGTCGGAGAGCGTCGCGGCGGCAACCAGCGCGGCGTCGGTGATCCGGACGCCGTGGTGGACCTCGTAGCGCTCCTTGAGCCCACGCAGGATGCCGATCGTGTCCTCGACGCTCGGCTCACCGACCAGCACCTGCTGGAAGCGGCGCTCCAGCGCGGCGTCCTTCTCGATGTGCTGGCGGTACTCGTCCAGCGTGGTGGCGCCGACCATCCGCAGCTCACCGCGGGCGAGCATCGGCTTGATCATGTTTCCGGCGTCCATCGCGCCCTCGCCGGTCGCGCCGGCCCCGACGATCGTGTGCAGCTCGTCGATGAACGTGATGATCTGGCCCGCCGAGTCGGTGATCTCCTTGAGGACCGCCTTGAGCCGCTCCTCGAACTCGCCGCGGTACTTGGCGCCGGCCACCATCGAGCCCAGGTCGAGGGCGACCACCCGCTTTCCGCGCAGCGACTCCGGGACGTCACCGGCCACGATCCGCTGGGCCAGCCCCTCGACGATCGCGGTCTTGCCGACGCCGGGCTCGCCGATGAGCACCGGGTTGTTCTTGGTGCGCCGGGACAGCACCTGCACGACCCGGCGGATCTCGGTGTCGCGGCCGATCACCGGATCGAGCTCACCCTTGCGGGCCCGCTCGGTGAGGTCGACGCCGTACTTCTCCAGAGCCTGGTAGGTGCCTTCCGGGTCGGGGCTGACGACCCGGCTCGAGCCACGGACCTTGGTGAACGCCTCGCGCAGCGCATCCGGGGTGGCACCGTGCTGCCGCAGCAGATCGGCGACCGCGCCGCCCTTCGCGGCGAGCCCGACCAGCAGATGCTCGGTGGAGACGTACTCGTCGCCCATCTCGGTGGCGAGCTGTTGGGCGGCGGTGATCGCGGCGACTGCCTCGCGGGACAGCTGCGGCGCACTGACCGTGGAACCGGCCGCCGAGGGCAGCCGGTTGCCCAGCCGGGTGAGTTCGGCACGCACGGCGGCCGCGTCGGCGCCGACGGCGGCCAGCAGTGGCGCGGCGATGCCGTCCGCCTGCGCCAGCAGCGCGCCGAGCAGATGCGTCGGACCGACGTCGGGGTTGCCGGCGAGGGTGGCGGCCTGAACGGCGGCCGAGATCGCCTGTTGGGTCTTCGTGGTGGGGTTGAAGGAGTCCATCCCCGCGTCCTCCTGCGTCGTGATGTCGCTGGGCTCCAGTGGACCACTGCGCCCTTCGCCGTGTTCAACGTCAGAAAAGTTGAGTCTGTTCCACTCAGGTTTGTACGTGGAGATTCGGAACGCAGAGTCATAGATCGCGGACGTCACGGCGCGCACAAGAGATCACCCAGGTGGACCGCAGGGGCTATGATCACGTCCGGTGCTCCACCGACACCACCCCGCGTGATCGCCGTCCCCGAACGGATGAACGATGACTGGTTTGGTCGCTAACGCGTCTATCGTCGTGATCCCGAGCCCCACGCGGGTGCCGGCGCCGCCCCGACGGACCACAATCGAGGAGAGTGTCGGCCTCAGATGACTGCCGAATCGCTGTTCACGACCGACCTCCCCGCGGACCGTGCGAAGACCTCGGCCGCCAACGGCATGACCGAACTCACCCGGCGCAGCTGGGCCGTCGTCGAGTCCCGCGCCGACGAGGTCGGTAGCCAGTTCTACGCCATGCTGTTCCACCTCGCCCCCGAGGTGCGGGACCTGTTCCCGGTCAACCTGGAGATGCATCGCAGCCGGCTGATCCGGGCGGTGGTCCATGTCGCGCACCGGACCGACAACATGGAGGAGCTGCTCCCGTTCCTTCATCAGCTCGGCCGTGACCACCGGAAGTTCGGCGTTCGGGCGGAGCACTTCGACGCCGTCACCGCGGCGCTGATCGGCGCGATCCGCAAGGTCAGCGGCAAGGAGTGGAGCCCGGAGATCGAGGATGCCTGGCGGGAGACGCTCGCCCTGGCCGCACAGGCGATGCGGTCCGCGGCCGATGCCGAACGCGGACCGGCGTCGTGGCAGGGTCAGGTCGTCGAACACACCCGGCACGGCTGGGACATCGCCACCATCACCGTGCAGACCAGCGAACCCATCGCCTACCGAGCCGGTCAGTACCTGAGCGTGGAGACGCCGCAACGCCCGCGGCTGTGGCGCTACCTCTCGCCCGCCAACGCTCCCCGCCAGGACGGCACCATCGAGTTCCACGTCCGGGCGGTCCCTGGCGGCTGGGTCAGTCGGGCCATCGTGGCGCACGCCAATGTGGGCGACACCTGGCGGCTCGGCTCGCCGATGGGCCGGATGGGCGTCGAGCCCAACAGCGAGCGCGAGGTGCTGATGGTCGCGGGCGGAACCGGAGTGGCTCCGATCAAGGCGCTGCTCGACGACCTCAGCCAGCGGCAGCGACCACCGCGCACGCAGGTGTTCGTGGGCGGCCGAACCTGGGAGGACCTCTACGACTTCGACGCCCTGCGCAGGCTGTCGTACGCGGGCGCCTGGCTCGACGTCGTACCGGTCGTCGAGCAGGACGACCGCGCGTCGGGTGCCGAACGCGGCACCCTCGCCGACATCGTCACCCGCTACGGGGCGTGGGCCGACCACGACGTGCTGGTGTCCGGGTCGCCCGCGATGATCCGGGCCACGGTGTCGCGCATGCTGGTCGCCGGCACGCCACTCGACCGGATCACCTACGACCCCTTCACGATGGAGTAGCAACCGTCAGGTGTCGCGCCGCGGCTTCGGCCGCCAGACCACGAGCGCCTGCCTCCGGTCGACCGGGACGAGGTCGCGACGGTAGGACTGATGCACCATCGCCGCGGCCTGCTGGGCTGCCGCCTCCGCGGCGGCCAGCTCCTCGGTGAGCTCGGCGATCCGGCCCCGCAGCTCGTCGACCAGCCGCTCGAGCTCGATGATCCGCTTCACGCCGGCGAGGTTCACGCCGTCGACCTGGGAGAGCCGCTGCACCTCCCGAAGCAGCGCGATCTCGCGGACCGAGTATCGGCGGCCTCCGCCCGGTGTCCGACCGGGGCTGACCAGCCCCAGCCGGTCATAGCTGCGCAGTGTCTGGGCGTGCAGCCCGGCCAGCTCGGCGGCCACGGAGATCACGAACACCGGGCTGTCCGGGTTGGCGCCCGGTGGCAGCAGCGGCTCCTCGGCACCGCCGGTGTCGCTGGGTCGCGTGCTCATCTCATCGGTCACCTCCCGCCGAACAGGTCCGCGCGCGGATCGAAGCCCTTGGTCGCGTCAGCGTAGGCCTGCAGCGCGTCGCTGGCGGCCCGGTCGAGCTTCGTCGGCACCGCGACCTCGAGGGTGACCAGCAGGTCACCGGTCTTCCCGGAGCGGCGGTGCACCCCACGGCCGCGCACCCGAAGCGTGCGGCCGCTCGCCGAGCCCGGCGGCACCTTCAGCGAGACGGTCCCGTCCAGCGTGGGCACCGTCACCGTCGTGCCCATCACCAGCTCGGGGAACGTCACGGGCACCTTGATCGTCAGGTCGTCGGCGTTTCGCGCCGAACGGCCGAACAGCCGGTGCGGGGTGACATGCACCGTGACGTACAGGTCACCGGCCGGTGCCCCGCCGCGTCCCGGTTCACCCTGCCCCGCCAGCCGCACCTTCTGCCCGTCATCGACGCCGGCCGGAACGCGCACGGTCAACGTGCGAGTACGGGTGCTGACGCCGGCCCCACCGCATTCGGGGCACGGATCGTCGATCAGCCGTCCGGTGCCGCGGCAGTCCTGGCACGGCTCGGAGAACGCGAACGCGCCCTGACTGCGACTCACCAGCCCGACCCCGTTGCAGGTCGGACAGGCCCGCGGCGTGCTTCCCGGCCGTGCGCCGGTGCCACCGCACCGCTCACATCGTCCGGGCGAGGTCAGCCGGATCTGCACCTCGGCGCCGCGGACCGCGTCCTCGAACGAGATCCGCAGCTCGCTCTCCACATCGGCGCCCCGCTGCGCGCGTGCCGCCCCGGCCCGGGTGGCGCCTGCCCGGCCTCCGAACAGCCCACCGAGCAGGTCGCCGAGCCCTGCGGCTCCCGACGCGCCGGGACTTCCGGCGCGGGCGAACAGATCTCCGAGGTCGAAGTTCTGCCCGCCCGCGCCGGTACCGAACCCACCGGGGAATCCCCCGCTGCCGGCGCCATAGCCGCCGGAGAAGGCCCCGCCCGCGAACAGTGCGCGCGTCTCGTCGTACTCGCGACGCTTCTTCTCGTCCGAGAGCACACCGTAGGCCTCGGACACGGCCTTGAACCGCGCCTCGGTCTTGGTGTCACCCGGGTTCGCGTCGGGGTGCAGCTCACGGGCCAGCTTCCGGTAGGCCTTCTTGATCTCGTCCGCGGACGCGTCGGAGGCGACGCCCAGTTCGCGGTAGAAGTCCTTTTCGATCCAGTCCCGCTGGGTCACTCCGCCTCCTTTCCTGCCGTACCTCAGTGCGACGCCGCGTCGGCCCCGCCAGCGGCGTCCCCGGTATCCCCGGCATTCCCGGCGTCCGCCGCCGGACCAGCCGGACCCTCGGCGCCCGCGACGCTCTCGTCGGCCTTGTCGACGACGATGACCATGGCCGGCCGCAGCAGCCGATCGCCCATCCGATAGCCCCGCCGGAGCACGGCGGAGATCACCGTGACCGTCGGGGCGAGCACGTCGGTCGATTCGTGCTGGACCGCCTCGTGCTGCGTCGGGTCGAACACCTCGCCCTCGGCACCAAAGGGTTCGAGACCCAGCCTGGTCACGACGTCGACGAACTTGTCCGCCACCGCCTTGAACGGTCCGTACAGGTCGCCGTGCTCGTCGGCCCGATCGAGGTCGTCGAGCACCCCGAGCAGCTCGAACAGGACCTGCGCCTTCGCCCCGGCCAACACCCCCTCGCGGTCGCGATCGACGCGCCGCCGGTAGTTGGCGTACTCGGCCGTGACCCGCTGCAGATCGGCGGTACGTTCGGCCACCTGGCTCTCCAGTTCGGCCACGCGGGCATCCACCTCCGCCGGTGCGCCTGCCTCGGATGCCGGGCCCGGCGCCCCCGCCGGCTGCTCGCCGGCCGGGGCCCGAACCTCGCCCGTCACCGGGTCGACGCGGCGTCGATCGCGCACCACAACCCGCTCGGCCTCGTGCTCACCGTTGCGGTCCGCGTGGGCGCGGGGACCGTCGTGGGTGCTCACTTGCTGTCCTTGCCCTCGTCCACGATCTCGGCATCGACGACATCGTCGGCACCTGAGTCGGCACCGGCCTGCTGGCCGCCCGGGCCACCGGGAGCGGCCCCGGCCGCGGCACCGTCGCCGCCCGGCTGCTGGTAGAGCGCGGCACCGAGCTTCTGCGACTCGGTGGCGAGCTTCTCCATCGCGGACTTGATCGCCTCGGAGTCCGTGCCCTTCAACGCCTCCTGGGCCTGCGCCAGCGCGGCGTTCACGCTGTCCTTGACGTCGGCCGGGAGCTTCTCGTCGTTCTCCTTGACGAACTTCTCGGTCTGGTAGACGAGGGTCTCGGCCTGGTTGCGGACCTCGGCCTCCTCGCGACGCTTGCGGTCCTCCTCGGCGTGCTGCTCGGCCTCGCGCATCATTCGGTCGATCTCGTCCTTGCCCAGGGCCGAGCCGCCGGTGATGGTCATGGCCTGGCTCTTGCCGGTGCCGAGGTCCTTCGCGGAGACATTGACGATGCCGTTGGCGTCGATGTCGAAGGAGACTTCGATCTGCGGCACACCCCGCGGGGCAGGCGGCAACCCGGTCAGCTCGAACATGCCCAGCTTCTTGTTGTACGCCGCGATCTCACGCTCGCCCTGGAACACCTGAATCTGCACCGACGGCTGGTTGTCGTCGGCCGTGGTGAAGATCTCCGACCGCTTGGTCGGGATCGTGGTGTTGCGCTCGATCAGCTTGGTCATCACGCCGCCCTTGGTCTCGATGCCCAGGGACAGTGGAGTGACGTCGAGCAGCAGGACGTCCTTGACCTCACCCTTCAGCACGCCGGCCTGCAAGGCGGCGCCAACGGCGACCACCTCGTCCGGGTTCACGCCCTTGTTCGGCTCCTTGCCGCCGGTCAGCTCCCGCACCAGCTCGGTGACGGCCGGCATCCGGGTGGAGCCGCCGACGAGCACGACGTGGTCGATGTCGCGGACGGAGATCCCGGCGTCCTTGATCACCTGGTTGAACGGGGCGCGGGTGCGGTCGAGCAGGTCGGAGGTGATCCGCTGGAACTCGGCACGCGAGAGCGTCTCGTCGAGGAAGAGCGGGTTCTTGTCCGCGTCGACCGTGATGTAGGGCAGGTTGATCGTGGCGGTCGACTGGCTCGACAGCTCGATCTTGGCCTTCTCCGCGGCCTCGCGCAGCCGCTGCATCGCCATCTTGTCCTTGGTCAGGTCGATGCCCTGGGCGCTCTTGAACTTGTCGACGAGCCAGCTGATGACCCGCTCGTCCCAGTCGTCACCGCCGAGGTGGTTGTCGCCGTTGGTCGCCTTGACCTCGACGACGCCCTCGCCGATCTCCAGCAACGAGACGTCGAACGTGCCGCCACCGAGGTCGAAGACCAGGATGGTCTGCTCCTTCTCGCCCTTGTCCAGCCCGTAGGCCAGCGCGGCAGCGGTCGGCTCGTTGACGATCCGCAGCACGTTGAGGCCCGCGATCTGGCCGGCCTCCTTGGTGGCCTGGCGCTGCGCGTCCTCGAAGTAGGCCGGGACGGTGATCACCGCATCGGTGATCTCCTCGCCGAGGTAGGCCTCGGCGTCGCGCTTGAGCTTCTGCAGCACCCGGGCGCTGATCTCCTGGGCGGCGTACTTCTTGCCGTCGATGTCGGACGTGGTCCAGTTGCTGCCCATGTGCCGCTTGACCGACCGAATCGTCCGGTCGACGTTGGTCACGGCCTGGTTCTTGGCCGACTGCCCGACGAGGACCTCGCCGTTGCGCGCGAACGCCACCACCGACGGGGTGGTGCGCGAGCCCTCCGAGTTGGCAATAACCGTCGGCTCGCCACCCTCCAGGACGGCGACGACGGAGTTGGTGGTCCCGAGGTCGATACCGACCGCACGAGCCATGGTGGTTGCCTCCGTGGTATGCGTACTTGAGCCGATCTGACTCAAGTCTCCACAAGACCCGCCCTGGTCGTCAAACCGACCTTGAGCCGATCTCGCTCAACTTCTACGTACCACGCCAACGCACCCCACCCCGACCTTGTTCCCACCCGCGAGTCGGGGTATTTCCGCGAACGAGTTGTGAGCGGCTTATGCCAAACCGCCCCACGGTGCGCGGGCGCCGCTCTACGCTGCGCCCCATGAACGCGTCCCTGGCGTCGAGCCGAGCTCAGTTCCAGTCCGCCGTGGACAGTCTGCGGATGCAGGTCGACCGGGACACCGTCCTGCAGGCGCGCGCCGCGTTGCTCGAAGAGACGCTCCGGTTGCGGAGGGCGCTCCTTGTCCACGCGTCTGATGAAGGCATCGGACTCTGTGGTGGCGACCCGATCTCGCCGGTCGCCGCGCAGGCGTTCAACGAACGCATCGGCGCGCTGCTGGAGCACTGCCGCCGCTACACCGACGACCTCGAGACCGCCGGCCACACCCTGGGCGAGATCGCCCGCCGCTACGGCCACACCGAGGACGACATCGCACGCTCCTTCACCATCGACACCATCTCCCCACGGTGACCACCCGGCTCGTCGCACACCTGCTGGTGCTGCTCGCCCTCACCACCGGCTGCACCGCCCTCCCCGGCAACCCCGCACCTACCACCCCCGACGATCCCGAGACCTCACGGCTCCCGACCCGACCCCGCGATATCCCGGTCGATGAGATCGAGCCATGCGACCTGCTCACAGCGGACCAACTCATGCAACTCGAGGTCAGCCACGGTGCCCCCACGAACTCGCACGTTAACCCCAGCAGATCCGTCTGCCAGTGGGGCCGCTTCCCCGATGAGCCACAGGACTTCTACCTCATGACAGTCGATACCGGCCGCGGAGCGGCGTATGCCCTCGGCAGCGTCACAGGTGGGCGCATCGTCGACGTTGCTGGATACGCCGCGGTGGAAACACGGGTCGGCAGCTCCCCCGAGGACCGACACTGCGTTCTGCTCGTCGACGTCGCCGCCGGTCAGAACCTCTGGGTCCAGTACGACTACACGGGCAAGACCGTCCCCATAACCAAACAACTCGCCTGCCAGAAGGCCCACACCGCCGCCGAGATGGCGGTCCAGACGCTGCGCGAGCGGACGGGACGGTGAGGACATGACCGAGATCCCCTACCTGCGGTACGAGGCGTTCGACCTGAGGACCAAGTTCGGCTGGCTCAACGGTGCCCCCGGCATCCAGGCCACCGAACCGACGCGGATCGGCCTCGGCAACCTCGGCAACGCGTTCGCCGGTTCCGACGACACCATCCGCGACGTGCTCCGTCCGCTCGGGGTCGATTGGCAGGGCCAGGCGGCCTCGGTCGCGGGCGACGCCCTGCGCGGCGTCGCCGACATGGGCAGCCGCACCGGCGAAGCAGGTGTCGCCAGCAGCGGCTCGGTGGACAGCTACGGGCAGTCCTTCGAGGCGATGCGACCGAAGATCGCCTGGACCGATCCGGGCACCTACTCGTTGTTCGACGCGTTCGTCGACGTCACCGGCTCCACGTTGAACCAGGCCTTCGGCGACATCTTCGACCTGCAATCCGACTACAGCGCCATCGTCGAGGAGAATCGCACCCTCGACGCACAGGCCAACGCCGCTCTCTACGCCCACGAGGCGGCGAGCCGGGAAGCACTGGCCCGGTTCCCCGCGATCGAGCCCGCCGCGGCGTCCGGAGCCGGCGCCGAGGGATCCGTCTCGCCCGGTGGTGCCGCGGGTCTCGGCGGACCGACTTCCCAGTCCGGGACCGGCGCGCCGACACCCCCGGCGGCGGGCATGGGCGGACCGGCCGACGGTGGCTGGCCGGGCGCGACCGCGTCCCCGACTCATACCGGGTCCGGTTCGTCGGTTGCCGGAGGAATCGGTCCGACCGGCGGGCCGTCGGGCGCGACCGAGTCGAAGGGCGCCGGGGGCCTGGCAGGCGCGGTGCTCGGAACGCCGACGGCCCGCAGCACCGGCATCCCGATGGCCCCGCACTCGCCGTCCCCGTCTGCTCACAAACCGGGCCTCGCACCCGGCTCGACGAGCTGGCGCAACCCGAATGCGCAAACCGGCTCGGGGGTGACCCCGGGCCGACCGACCACTGGCCGCGCCTTTGGTGACCGGCTTCGGGGGAGCGCACTCAGCCCGCGCAGCTCCGCAAGTCTCGGCGGCTCGACGGCGACCGCCGAGCCGGGCACGCGGGCGTCGGGCCGGGCGGCACCGGGATCGGCAGGTCACGTTCCCTTCACCGGCGGGATGGGCGGTGCCGCTGGATCCGGGCCGCACCAGCACAAGGTGCGTTATTTCGTCCCGTCCAGTGAAGCGTTCGAGGTCGCCGTGCCGCACGTCCCACCCGTCATCGGTGCCGCGGGGGAAGAAGAGTGAAGCTGGACTGGTCGATCGCGACGGTGCTCTCGCTCGTCGAGTTCGACGTCTGCTGGGACCTGCTGACACTGGGCGAGACGCCGTCGCCGCTGGACCTGCCCAGTCCGGGCCGGACCGCGCAGGAGCGCCAGTCGATCGTCGCGGCCGTGCTGGAAGACCTGCGCCGCCGAGGGCTGGCCGATCACGACGGTCCGCGCCCCGACATCGCAGGGGAGCTTCGCCGGCTGGCCGCCGCACGGCTCACCCTCGACATCCGGCTCCGAACGGGCTCGCTCGTCACCGGTGTCGCCACCTGCCGGCCCGGCCGGGGGGTGCTTGCGGTCCGGCATCAGGACCGGATCGGTGTGCTGCGGATCCCCCGCGAGGGCGCAGCGGCTGCGCTCGCCGACCTGCTCGGGCCGATCACCCCAGGCCCCGGCCGCGTGGTTAACCTGCTGGCCGACATCCTCGACGGGGCCAGGGCGGCGTCCCGCACCGATCCCGTCCGGTTCGCCGACGAGCTGGTCCGCCGTGGCACCACTGCCCGGGACGCCCAGGCGCTGGTACACATGTGCCGGGCGGCGGACGGCCGCGGGCAACTCGGCGCGTCCGCCCGGACGCCCGGTCGCCGGGGCCGCCGGGCGGCGTACGTCATCGGGGTGCACCACACTCCGTCAGGTCATTACCGCCAGCTGCGCCGCCCGGGGCCGGGTGGACGTGACATCGTCACGATCGGCCCGCTGGACCGGGCCGGCCTGATTCGCGATCTTGATGAGCTCGCCGCCACGGTCGATCCCACATCCCTGTGACCGGCACTGGTCACCTCAGGCACGCCGAGCGGGCCACCCGGATCGCGGGACACCCTGGCTCGCGGGACGACGCAGTCGTTCCGCGATGCCCCGCGAGTCGGGGTATTTCCGCGAACGAGTCGCGAGCGGCTTGCGCCAAACCGCCCCACGGTGCGCGGGCGCCGCTCTACGCTGCCGCCCATGAACGCGTCCCTGACGTCCAGCCGAGCTCAGTTCCAGTCCGCCGTGGACAGTCTGCGGATGCAGGTCGACCGGGACACCGTCCTGCAAGCGCGCGCCGCGTTGCTGGCGGAGGCCCACCGGCTGCGGAGGAAGCTCGATGTACACGACAAGGACGTCCGAGTCGGGCTCTGCGGGGGTGATCCGATCTCGCCGGTCGCCGCGCAGGCGTTCAACGAACGCATCGGGGCGCTGCTGGAGCACTGCCGCCCCTACACCGCGATCCACACCCTGCGCGAACCGACAACCCGATAAGGACCACGACACGGTGGCGCGACCACCCCGACTCACGCACGGAAAAACCCCGACTCGCGCACGGAAAAACCCCGACTCGCGGGGGTGGGCCTTAAAGGGGGGAGGCCGGGCGGGGTTCGATCCGACCGGCGGAGGCGGGTGGCAGCGGATCCTCGACAGGGGCGAGCACCCGGTGCTGCTCGGGATCGACGACGGGGTTGTCGGCGGCGTCGCGGAAGACCAGCTCACCGTCCGGGCCGAGGTCGGCGACGAATCCGACGGCCGCGAGCTGCTCCTCGTCGAGGTCGGCCAGCGCCTCCGAGCGGCTGGGCACCACTTGGTACTCCGGCCAGGACAGGTGGGCGTAAGCATCGTGCAGGTCGGCGAGCAGCCCGGTGAAAACCTGTTGCCAGCGCAGCGGCATCGACTGCGCGAGTGACCTCGGCACCACGAGGTAGTTCTCGGTGGCCCCTCGGGCCGGGCGGTCGAGGTAGTCCTGCAACGGCGTGGTGGACGCCGGAGCGAGAATGTCGTCACGTGCCATGGGGCGATACTCCCGCTCGCTCCGGTGGACGCTCACATCAGGCGGTGTTGGGTGTGGTCCCGGGTCGGGTCGCCAGCGGCACGAGCTCGTGATACTCCCACGGGACCGGACGCACCCGGACCGACTGCCCGCTGTAGGGCGCCTCCACCATCTGCCCATCACCCAGGTAGAGCGTCACGTGATGGATCGTCGCCGGATCGGACGGATCGGTTGCGTAGAACAACAGGTCACCGGGCTGGGCCTGCGCGACGGGGACGTGCCCGCCCGAGAAGAACTGGTCCCGGGCGACTCGTGGCAGCTCGATGCCCGCGGCCTGGAACGCACGCAGCATCAGCCCGGAGCAGTCGTAGGTGTTCGGCCCGGTCGCACCCCAGACGTACGGCTTGCCGAGCTCGCCGAGAGCGAACCCGATCGCCGCGCCGGCGGCGCCGGGCGGCAGCGTGGCCGTCGGCGCGCCGCAACGGGCCGGGACGGCCGCCACGTCGGCCAAGTGCTGCACCAGCTGCGCGGCAAGGCCCTCCCATTTCGCGTAGGCGTTGGGGAAGGCGGAGCGCTGCACGGTCTGTGCGGCGACGGTCACCGGCAGGGTCTGCCAGCCGGGCACGTCGAGCAGCCGGTCGATGAAGATCCGGGTGCTGTAGCTGGGATCGGTGACCTGGGCGGGTGTTCCCCAGCCCTGCGAGGGTCGCTGCTGGAACAGCCCGAGCGAGTCCCGATCGCCGTAGTGGATGTTGCGCAGGGTGGACTCCTGCATGGCGGTGGCCAGTGCGATCAGCCAGGCCCGCGGTGGCGCGCCCATGTCACGGGCGACGCCGATGATCGTCGCGGCGTTGGCGCGCTGCTCGTCGGAAAGGTCGGCGAAGGTGGTGCCGGCCCGGCCCCCGCGGCCGAGCTCGAAACCGATGTCGGTGTCGCACACTCCGTAACGGCTCGCGGAGCCACCACCGCCGAGCTGGAACGCGAGGAAGCCGAGCCCGAGAAACAGTCCCAATGCCGAGACGAGCGCGACGACCGGGAGCAGCAGCCGAAGCGAACGCATGGCGGTCAGGCCTGGTCGTAGCCGGCGACCCGCCAGCCGCTCTCGGTGTCGACGACGAGGACGACCAGGGTCAACGCGTCGGTCGGCACGGTCACCTGCACAGAGCTCGGCGCCACCCGTACCGGTGTCGGCGCCCCGGTCACCCGGGTGGCCGGCACGTTGGCCGGGTCGACGCTGGACAGCACGCCGAGGTACTCATCGGTCGTGTAGGGGCGCAGCCTGCTCAACCACTGCTGCGAGGTGATCCCCTCGGGGTGGTCGGCCCAGGCCGCCGCCCAGGCCGCCGCGGTCCGCAGCGCCGCCGCGGGCGCTTGGTCCAGCGGAAGGGCGCTGGGGGTCAGCGGGGCGACCGGGGGCAGCACCGTCGGGGCTGCCCCGCTCCCCGTATTCGGCGCCCGGCTCACCGTTCCCGGGGTCGCCGACGCCGTGCCCGACGGAGTCGTCCCGTGGTCGGCCGCCGGACGAAGTACCGCCGAGGTGACGCTGATCCCGACGGCCAGCGCCAGCACCGCGGCGGCGGTGATGGCCAGCCGCAACGGCGAGCGCAGCGGCCATTGCCAGATCGAGCGGTAGGCAGCCGAACGGCCGCGGGCGGTTCTGATCGGCATGGCTCAGCCATCCAGGTACCGGGTGGTCGGCCCGGCGTAGGTACGTTGCGTGGCTCTCGGTCGGTAGATGCGGTAAACAGGCACGCCCTCGACGAGTTCGGGGTGCACCGGGCGGGCGTTCGGGCGCAGCGGCACCGCATCGGGCCTGCGGTATATCACCCGCTCGTCGATCTCGCCCGGCTCGACGCGGCCGGGATACGTCGTCCCGCCCGCGCCACCGGAGGGGCCCGATGGGAGCGCCGGGCGGCGGGCGGATCCCACCGCGACCTGCACCTCGCTGCGCCGCGGCGCGGTACGCGCACCGGGGCCACCCACGACCGTCGCCGTTGCCAGCACGGACTCCGGCCGGGCGCCGGGCGCATCCCCGGCGGCACCTGCGTCCCTGCGTCGCTCGTCCCACCAGCGGGACTGTCGGTCGGCATCCGCACCGCCACGGAGCCGCTGCCAGTACCGCGACATCGGGCCGCTGCCCACCCCGGGGACGATCCCGCCGAACTGGTCACGGGTCAGGGACACCATCGACACGAGTCTGCGGAACGGACGTGCCACCGCCCACATCACGACCGTCACCACCCCGGTGACGAGCAGCGCGAGCCACAGGTCGATGCCGGCGTCCGGCCGGAACAGCGACACGACGAGCAATGCGTGCAGCCCGGCCAGCGCCCCGACCACGAGTGTGTTGACGATCGCCGCTCCGGCCACCCGCAGCAGCGCGGGCAGCACCTCGGGTTTCAGGATGGCGAGCACGGCGAGTGCGGGGGCGGTCATCACCATCAGGCGCAGCAGCAGCATCGCGACCAGCACGAGGATCTTGGACAGCAGCTGGAACAGCGCGATACACGCGGCTTGCACGACGGCGAGCACCCCGACGCCGATCCGGCTGCCCGCCTTGCCCTGGAAGTAGGCGTACCGGTCGCCGAGCTGGCTCGCGATCGTCGCGAACTCGGTCTTCTTCTGCTGCGCGAGCTCCGCGGTGTCGCGCCCCTCGGCGACCTCCTGCTTGGTGAAGGTCTGGGCTCGCAGCAGGTCCCGGCCGAACTGCTCGGCCTGTGGCACATCCGGCGAACCGAACTCGCCGCGCTCCCAGTTGCGATAGATCACTTGGTCGACCAGCACGGTGGGCAGGGTGTCCCGGGTGCCCAGCCCGACCTGGCCGAGGAAGCCCTCCTGCATCTGCGTGACGCCGTCGAGCAGCAACCCGTCGGCGGACTTCGCCCAGTCGACCGGGGCGAGATAGGCCGCCGACCCGATCAACAGCGCGAACGCGGCGAACCCGGTGCGCTGGGCCTGTTTCGCGAGATCACCGCGGACCGCGAGGAGGATCAGGAACACCGCGAGGATGAGCAGCGCAAGCCCGATCCAGGTGGTGAACACGGTGTCGTACATGGCCTTGGTGGCATCGCTGATCAACCGGTCGAGTGGGGAGAGCAGCTCGCCGCCATCGGCGATCAGGTAATGCGCCCAGTTGACCCCGGCGACGATGAACTTCGCGACGTTGAACGTCTGGTTGCCCAGCCAGGTGTCGGTGGTGCTCGCTGGGTTGAGCACGGCCGTGCCTGCGCAGCCGAGGTCATAGTTGTGCCAGACCAGCCCGGCGTAGCCGACCTCGTGGTAGACGCTGCCGGGCTCGCCGGCGCCGTAGGTGGGCGGGTCCAGGGAGCCGACCAGCCCCGTCCCGGGACGGTCGGGCTCCGGGGACTCCTTGCAGTCGAAGGGTTGGGCCAGCGCCGGCGTACCGAGCAGCATCGAGCCACCGAGCAGGCCGAGCACCACGAGGAGCGCCGTCACCCACCGTGAACGCGGCCGCACCGGGGCGGCGCGGCCGCGACGACGGCGCCGGAGCGCAAACAGGACCAGCACCATCCCGAGGCCGGCCCCCACCAGGAGGGCGACCGGATCGTCCCCGGTCACCGCCCGCCCTCGCCGGTCGCACCCACCTCGGAGGCCGGGCGCACGGGCTCCGGCTCCTCGTGCCAGGGCTCCTCGAGATCGTCGAGCAGGTCGAGCGCCTCGTCGTCGAGCAGCTCGGCGTCCATCGGCACCACCGCACCGCGTGCGGTGAGGAGCTCATCGGTGCGCGGGCCGATGATCGGCCGCGGATACCCCGTGCGGTAGCCGTTGGCCACGGCGGGGTCGACGTCCCCATCCAGCTCGACGTCACCGGGGCCGAGCGCGGCGGGCTCGTCCGGGGCTCGCACCTCGGCGGCGCCCGCGGCCGTGCCGGGCAGGCCGTGCGCGGACAGCCGACGGGCATCGGGATTGGTGTCCAGGGCCTCTCGGACATGTTCGAGGTGCGGCGCCTCGAGATCGATCCGGATCTTCTCGACGCCACCGTGACCGTCGGCGAACACGAACTGGCGCGGGGTGTCGTCTGGTCGGTCGTCGTGCCGGGGCCGCGGGGACAACGTCCCGAGCAGCTGCTCGTAGCCGACACCGGTGGGCACCTTCAACAGCCGCAGCGCCTCGGCCTGAGCCTCCTCGTCGTCGGTCCGCCCGACGAACACGGCGTTGACCAGCGACGCGAACCCGGAGACGCGCAGCAGGTCGCCTGCGAGCTGGGAGGCGAACAGCGCGCGGACGTTGAACTTGCGGGAGTCTCGGGCGAGCCGGTCGATGAGGACCTTGCCCGTGGGCACCTGGGAGAGGAAATGTGTCTCATCGAGGGCGACGCCCTTGCGCAGGTTCCGGTCGGCGTCGTAGATCGTGCGCTGGGTCAGCCAGGACGCGAGGTTGAGCAGCTCGACGGCGAGCGACTCGGCGTCGGTCCATTCCTCCCGCGGGCTGCCCGGCCGCGGCAGCGTCATGCCCTGCATGGTCAGCACGGTCAGCCGGTAGTCGCGGTCGGCGGACCAGGGGTCGTCGCGGGAGGTGTCGGGGAACAGCAGCGCGGCCTGGGGCAGTTCGCGGCGTTCGGACAGGAAGTCGGCGACGACGCCGGCGTGCTCCTCCCCATCCCGCGCGTGCCGGCGCAGCGCCTCGATCACCTGCCCGGGGTGGCGGTCGGCCGCCCCGCCGACCTCCCGAACGGCCCGCAGCAGCACGATCCGGGTGTGCGGCAGCCGTGCGACGTCGTAGGGCAGCAGCCCGGTCAGGACGTCGAGCACGAGCCTGCGCCGGGTGGCCGCGGCCAGCGAGCGCTCGCGGCGCCAGGACCGCTCCGGGTCCTCGTCGTCGGCGAAATGCTCGGGGCGCGGCTCGGCGACCACTCGGTACGGGTTGAGGATGCCCGGGTCGGCACGCAGCAGGTTGATGTGCCGCGCGAACGGAGCCAGTTCCGGGAGCCGGGTGAGCTCGGCCAGCGGACCGGACGGGTCGAGCACGGTCCAGCGGGCCCCGGCGCGCAGCGTCTTGTAGGTGATCAGGCCGGTCAGGAACGATTTGCCGCTGCCCAGGCCGCCCACGATCGCGGTGAGCCCCGAGGCCCGGCGGACCTCCTGGGCCAGCCATGGGTCCCAGGCCACCGGCCGCCGGGTCGCGGTGCAGGTCTCGCCGAGCATGATGCCGCGGCGGTCCCCGACGCTCGCGGTGGCTGTCGGCACCGCGGACGCCGCCCAGGTCACCGAGCCGCGGCGGCGATAGGCGGTGGACGCCAGTGGCTCACCGGGGATGAACTCGCGCGCGTAGCGGTACTGCGCCTCCGGATGCTCGATCTGCACCTTGGGCCGGTAGATGTCGAGCACCTGCTGGGCACGGGACACGGCCTCGGCCTCGTCGCGACCCGACACCGCGATCCGCCACCAGCCGTACAGTCGGGTGTTGAGCTGGGTGAGCCCGCTGGTGACCTCGTCCTCGATCTCCAGGACCCGGTCGGCCTGGCGGGCCAGCGACATCGGCGGGTCGAGGTCGTGGTCGTGGGTGTAGTGCCGGATCTGGCTGCGCACCTTGCCCATCTGGCGCTGCAGCTCACCGGTGACGTCCTCGGGGCGCCGCACATAGATCCGCGCCGACCACTCGACGGGGAACGGCAGCCTGTCGGAGCGCTGCATCCACGGGTCGTCGACCTCGGGGATCCGCAGCCCCTCCATCAGCCCGACCGACAGCACCGCAACATCGCGCTGCACGGTCTGTGCGCGCAACCTGCCCACCACGCGGACCGTGGGCGCGTAGGGCTCCTGGTACATCTCGACACCGTCGGTGAACGCGGCCAGGTCCTCGGTCTCCCATCGGCCCGTGCCGCCGGGCACCGCGGCGAGGGTGCGCGGCGCGGGCAGGCCCAGCGCGCACGAGCGGTGCATCAGCCAGGCGATGTCCTCCGCGGTGGCCGGGACGGCGTCGAGCCCGCTGCCGGCAACCAGCACGTCGAGGTGGTTGACCTCGGATTCCAGGGCGGCCAGCTCGGCCCGTACGGCCGCCGGGGCGATCTTGCCGAGCACCGGGGCGGCGATGTCCGCCCAGCGGTCGAACATGCTGCGCCCGGAGACCTCGATGCCCAGGAACACCTCCTTGTCCGACATCGACAGACCCATGAGGTGACGCTGCTCGCCCTCCAGGAACCCGTCCCACCCCAGGGCACCCGCAACGTCCGGCATCCGGTCCAGGGCGTTGTGGTCGAACGACTCGGCCCACATGTGCACCGGATACGGGCGGGTGGTCACCCGCAGATGCAGCCAGCGGCCCTGCAGCTCGCCGAGCTGGGCGGCGATCTGGCGGATGAGGATCTCCCGTTGCGCGTCGCTGCGGAAGCTCCAGGCCTGCGCGGCGAGTCGGTACCAGGCCATGACCTGGCTGCCGGTCCGGGTGAGGTGCCCGTCGATCGAGCGCAGCGAGATTTCCGGGACGTAGCGGGGAAGTCCCGGCTCGCCCGCACGGGCACGCCGACCCCAACGGCGGCGCTTCGGCCGCGGCTCGCTGCCCGATCCCCGCGGGCGGCGCTCACGAGGCACGCCGGGACCCCTTCCAGCCGGCGGGCGCGGGGACCCGGCTCGAGCCGGTCCGGCCGCGGTCGCCGGCGTGCCGGATCTTCACGTGGCCGGACCGGACCGGGCCGCCGCGGGTGGCCGTGCGCAGGCGCGGCGCGGTGATCTCGTGCCGGAACAGCGTGATGATCTGGCCGAGCGGGCGTTCGTAGTTGATGCGCTTGCCGAGGAACCGGGTGATGACGATCGTCGCGATCAGCGCCCAGGCCACGGAGAAGAAGTCGAGGCCGATCCCGACTCGCCGCTGCACGAACATCACGAACACCATGACGAACAGGCCCAGCCCGTAGCTGACGTACCGAGCGCGCCAGGGGAACGTGGCCCGCGGCGGCCCGAGCCAGACGGCGTCGACCCGGTAGACCTCGTCGTCGGTGCGGACGAGCACACGATCACCCGGTGATGAGGCTCGCGAGGAACTGGCCCACCTGCGGGCCGGTTCCGGAGACCGCGATACCCAGTGCGACCAGGCCGACCAGCAGCCCGACGCTGCGCCGGGCGACACCGGCGTTGTCACCGCGCCCGCCTATCCACAGCAGGATGATCGCGATGCCGAGCAGGATCAGCGGGACGATGTTGTTCTGGATCCAGCCCTGCAGGGGGTTGGTCGTCAGGTTCTGCGCGTACCAGAGTGCTATCGCCTCCGGTGCGGTCATGACGACTCCTCCTCGCGATGCCCCGGCCGTGCCATCAGCCGAACCTACAGGTGGACGGCGGCCCTTCGGCCCCCGAGTAGAGCATGTCGCCCTGGGGATCTCCAGGCGTTCGGCCAGCTTCTGACCCGATGTCGAACGACACGCCGACAGGCAGCCATCGTTCTCGACCGAACAGGTGACCACCGCTCGCCCGGTTGCGCCCGGCGGACGGTTCGACTTCACCACCGACGACTCAGAGTCACCACCGAACGGGGTCGGTCGGGCGCCCGCGCCGGTGTTCCTCACCCGAGCAACGGCGCGTCAAGGGGCCGCTCCGAACGGGCCGGACGTAGCATCGCCCACACTGCGCCGCCAAAATGCCCTCACCAGCCGCAGACGGGTTATCGTCACTCATCGACTGGCTGGTTACTCTCCGGTAACTTATTGGATGGCCACCAGTGTGCGCCCCGGGGCGGCCAGGGTGGGCGGTTTACCCTGCTGCCCGAGCGCGTTCGCGTCGCACCATGCGCGTACGCCGGTAGTTCAGGGAGGAACCCGTGGTAGTGAGGCTGGTCGTCGGACTCGCCATGACGGCCGTCGTGGTCGTACTCGCAGGCCGACGAGTGCACTGGCTCTACAAGCTGATCGCATCGGGTCAGCCCGCGAACGACCGCAGCCACGGCTTGGGCCAGCGGGTCATGACCCAGTTCGTGGAGGTACTCGGTCAGCGCAAGCTGCTGAAATGGTCCATCCCGGGGCTGGCCCACCTGTTCACGATGTGGGGCTTCATCATCCTGCTGACGGTCTACATCGAGGCCTATGGAGCGCTGTTCAGCGAGCATTTCGCGATCCCGCTGATCGGTCGTTCCCCGATCCTGGGGTTCCTCCAGGACTTCATCGCGCTCGCCGTGCTGGTCTCGCTCATCGTGTTCACGGTGATCCGGATCCGGCAGGCGCCGGAGCGCCAGCAGCGCGCGTCCCGGTTCTACGGCTCGCACACCGGCGGCGCGTGGCTGATCCTGTTCATGATCTTCCACGTCGTCTGGACGCTGTTCTTCTACCGCGGCGTGGCCTCGGCGGCCGGGACGCTGCCGTACGAGTCGGGTGCGTTCGCCTCGATCGGGATCGGCAAGCTGTTCACCGGGCTCAGCCCGGAGACGCTCGGCTGGCTGGACACGGTCGGCCTCTGGCTGCACATCGCCGTCATGCTGGTGTTCCTGCTCATCGTGCTGCACTCCAAGCACCTGCACATCTTCGTCGCACCGCTCAACGTCGCGGCCAAGCGGTTCCCCAAGGCACTCGGCCCGCTGCTGCCGATGGAGTCGAAGGGCAAGCCGATCGACTTCGAGGACCCCGACGAGGACGACACGTTCGGCCGGGGCAAGATCGAGGACTTCACCTGGAAGGGCTTTCTGGACTTCGCGACCTGCACCGAATGCGGCCGCTGCCAGAGCCAGTGCCCGGCGTGGAACACCGGTAAGCCGCTCTCGCCCAAGCTGGTGATCATGGATCTGCGCGATCACCTGTTCGCGAAGGCTCCCTACATCATCGGCGGCAAGGAGCTGCCCGCGGAGGGCTCGGTCGAGTTCCCCGTCGCGACCGCCGATCACGACGGGCATCACGGCGTGCCCGAGTCCGGCTTCGAACGGATCCACGGGTCCGGCCCCGAGCAGGCCGCCCGGCCGCTCGTCGGGACCGCCGAACAGGGCGGGGTCATCGACCCCGACGTGTTGTGGTCCTGCACCACCTGCGGCGCCTGCGTCGAGCAGTGCCCGGTCGATATCGAGCACGTCGACCACATCATCGACATGCGGCGCAACCAGGTCATGATCGAGTCGGAGTTCCCGTCCGAGCTCGGCGTGCTGTTCCGCAACCTGGAGAACAAGGGCAACCCCTGGGGGCAGAACGCCCGCGACCGACTGGAGTGGACCAAGGGCCTGGACTTCGAGGTCCCGGTCTTCGACGGCGAGCTCTCCGCCGACACCGAGTACCTGTTCTGGGTCGGCTGTGCCGGCGCGTTCGACGACAACCAGAAGAAGACGATCCGGGCGACCGCGGAGCTGCTGCACCGGGCCGGGGTCGGCTACGTCGTGCTCGGCCCCGAGGAGACCTGCACGGGCGACCCTGCCCGCCGCTCCGGCAACGAGTTCCTGTTCCAGATGCTGGCTCAGCAGAACGTCGAGGTCCTCAACGCGGTGTTCGAGGGCCGGGCACCCGGCACCCGCAAGATCGTGACCACCTGCCCGCACTGCCTCAACACCCTGGGCCGGGAGTACCCGCAGCTCGACGGGCACTACGAGGTCGTGCACCACACCCAGCTGCTCAACAAGCTGGTGCGGGAAGGCAAGCTCGTCCCGGTCGCCGGGCCCGCCGCGGACTCCGGCGCCCCGGTCACCTACCACGACCCGTGCTACCTGGGCCGACACAACGAGATCTACGCCGAGCCGCGGGAGCTGGTCTCCGCTGCGGGCGCGACGCTCACCGAGATGCCCCGGCACGCCGACCGCTCGATGTGCTGCGGCGCCGGCGGCGCGCGGATGTGGATGGAGGAGCGGATCGGGCAGCGGGTCAACGTCACCCGCACGACCGAGGCCATCGACACACTGGCCGGGACCGGCGGATCCGGCGGGACCATCGCGGTGGGTTGCCCGTTCTGCAAGACGATGATCTCCGACGGCCTCACCGAGAAGCAGGCGGGCGGCGTCGGCGAGAACGTCGAGGTCCAGGATGTGGCGCAGCTGCTGCTGGCCGCCGTCAAGCGGGGCAGCAACGGCTCGGTGAACGGCCTCAAGCCGGCGAAGGAGAAGGCCACCGAGCCGGAGGCCACCGGCTGAGGGCGGCGCGCTGACCTCCGCCCGTCGCATACCCGCCCCAGCCGCGTTGTGGCTCCATAACGCGCTGGGCGGCCCGGCCCCGACAACGTTATGGCTCCATAACGCGCTGGGCGGGTCAGCAGGGGGCGAAGGCGAGCACGAAATAGGTCGGCCCCGTGGTGCGCCCGATGAGGAGCCGACCGAGCTGCGGCCCCGCGGGCGCGGCGGTGCGCCACGTCATCCGGCAGGCGTCCACCGTCGTGACGCCATCGTCGCTGGGCACGCTCGGCGCCTGCGCCTCGGCGTAGTCGCCGGGAGCGGTGATCTGTGCGGCGAGTGCGTGCACCGCGGAGACGCAGTCGGGCTGCCCCACCGAGGCGGCGAACGGGGCACGTGCGGGCTCGGTGAGCAGGTTGCAGACCACCGCGGACTCGCCGCGCGCGATGCTGTTGAGCAGCACCGGTAGCACCCCAGCCGGCCGCGGCGCCCCCAGCTGACCCCGGTTCTGCAGCTGAGTTTGGGCGTGCTGAGCCGCGATCTGTTCGGCCGTCCGCATCGTGGAGATCCCGTAGCCCAAGCCCGATCCGACGCAGAGCGCGACGCCGACGGCGGCGACCTTCCACGCGGGAAGCCGGAGCAGACCCGCGATCAGCACCGCGATACTGGCCGCCATCGCCCAGGCCCACGGCCCGGTCGAGTACATCAACCCGGCGACCAGCACCAGTCCGGCGATGTGCCAGGTCCAGCGGCCCAGCAACCGGTCGAGCCGGACCAGCGTGAGCAGCGCCAGGGTGCCGACGCCCAACCCGACCGGGACCCACCAGCGCCCCAGGTCGCTCTGGAAGGGGAACAGCAGCAGGGCGGCGCCGACGATGCCCGCCCCCACGGCCCCGCGCAGGCTGCGCGGCCACAGCCGGGCCCGAGGGTGGGACGACCGGCTCGGGGGTGGTGGCCGCAACGGCGGCTCGAAGCGGGACGGGAGCCGCTCAGCGGGGGGTTCTGGGTGCGCGGCCGGACCGTCGGACGGTCCCGGCGTCCGGGGAGGCTCCATCGCGCAGCACAGTACTGGCTTCGTCACGGGTCGCGGGCGCGCCGCTACAGCCAGCCGCGGTCGCGGGCCCGGCGGGCGGCGTCGGAGCGGTTGCCGGCGCCGAGCTTCTGGATGGCCGAGGACAGGTAGTTGCGCACCGTTCCCGGCGAGAGGTGCAGCCGGTGGGCGATGTCGGCCGCGGTCGTGGCGTCGTCGACGTTGCGCAGTATCTCCAGCTCACGGTCGGTGAGCGGGCAGTCCTCGGCGGTCAGGGCGGTCAGGGCGAGTTCGGGGTCGACATAGCGGCCGCCACGGTGGATCCGGCGGACGACCTCGGCCAGTACCGAGGCGGGAGCGCTCTTCGTGACGAATCCGGCGGCGCCGGCCGCGAGCGCCCGGCGCAGCACACCCGGCCTGGCGTGCCGGGTGAGGATGATGCAGCGGGTCCCCGGCTCGTGCACCGCCACCCACTGCGCGACCTCGGCCCCGTCGCATCCGGGCATCTCGACATCCAGGACGGCGATGTCGGGCCGATGCTCGCGGATCGCGGCGATCGCCTCCTGTCCGGTCGCGGCCTCCGCGACGACCCGCAGGTCGGGTTCCAGACCCAGCAGCGCACCCACCGCACCGCGGGTCAGCGACTCGTCGTCGGCCAGGACGAGCCGGATCGAGTCGATCATCGGACGGCCTCGGGCAGCATCGCGTCGACGTGGAACATCCCGTCCGGTCCGGGCCCGGCATCCAGCCGTCCGGAGTGTTCGTCGAGGTAGCGGCCCAGGGCGACCAGCCCGGTACCGCCGACGCCGGCGGTACCGGGCCCGACCCCGTCGTTGACGACGCGCAACCGCGCCGTACCGTCGGCGACCTCGATCTCGATCGTGCAGCGCCGTGGGTCGGCGTGGCGCAGCACATTGGTCATGGCCTCGCGCAGCACCCGGCCGAGCACGCTGCGGGCCCGTCCGGTGACCACCGCCGGGTCGCCCCGGACGACGAGCTGGATACCGGCCGAGTCGAGTACCGCCCGCGCCCCGGCGAGCTCGGTGCTCAGGTCGACGACCCGGGCGTCGCGGACCAGCGCGCGCACCTCCGTCAGTGACGACCGCGCGACCCGCTGCACCTCCTCCATCTCGGCTTTGGCTCTGTCGGCATCGACGTCGAGCAGCCGGCTGGCCAGCTCGCTCTTGAACGCGACGACCTCGAGGGCGTGCCCGAGGATGTCGTGCAGGTCGTCGGCGAGCCGGAGCCGCTCCCGGGCCGTGGCGAGCTCGGCGGCGACGCGGCGGGAGTAGTCGAGATCGGTGACGGCCTTGAGCCACCACAGCCGTTCGACGTCCACCAGCCACATCGTGCACACGTAGAACGCCGCGACCGCGGGCCCGAGCCAGAGCGGCAGCGGAATCCCGTAGTCGCGCTGGTGGGTGATGAGCAGCCCGAGGCTGAGCACGGTCCCGGTCGCGACGATGACCCACAGCGCGATCCAGCGGGCCCGCATCCCGGACACGACGTCCCCCAGCAGCACGCCGCCGACCAGTCCCCAGATCCACCCCGACCACGTCGAGGCGAGCCCGACCAATGTGAGCGCCAGCGCCACCGCGGAGGTCACCACCACGAACGGCACCGAGGCGGGCCGGCCCAGCGAGGTGACATGCTCGCGGATCCGCCACAGGTGCAGTGCCAGCCCGACCACGTAGAGGGCAGCGAGCGACCAGGTGAAGCCGGGTGCGGGCAGGCCGGTCCACACCACGAAGGCGGGCACCGCCAGCAGCCACGCGACGGTGATGACCAGGCCGATACGGCCGAACCGGCGTGCCGCTCGCACCTTGCGCTCCTCCGCCCCGAGCGGCACCGCCAGATCCACGCCCCGACCGTATCCGGTGCGCACCAAGGCAACCCGAACCGATGACACCTGTCACCCAGAGTGGTGGCGGCTGTCAGCGGTAGGAGGTGACCACCGCGACTACCGGAAGGCCTGCCGCCGCGGCGAGGGTGGAGCCATGAGTTCGACAACCACCCAGCCGGTGGGACCCGCCACCGTCTCGGTGCAGGCGATCGAGGTGCGCGGGCTGCGCGTGCGCTACGGGGACTTCGAGGCCGTGCGGGGCATCGACCTCGACGTGCGGCGCGGGGAGATCTTCGCCCTGCTCGGGACGAACGGGGCGGGCAAGACCAGCACTCTCGAGGTGCTCGAGGGTTTCGGCAACCGAAGCGGCGGGACCGTCCGCGTGCTCGGCCTCGATCCGGCGACCGAGCACGGCGCGCTCCGGGATCGGATGGGCGTGCAGCTGCAGACCGCAGGGTTCATCGACGAGCTGACCGTCGCGGAGACCCTCGCCCTCTGGCAGCGCATGGTCGACCGCGACGACCGGATCCAGCGGCTGTTGGACCGGTTCGAGCTCGCCGACCGGCGCGACGTCGCCGTCGGGAAGCTGTCGGGCGGCGAGAAGCGCAGGCTCGATCTGGCGCTTGCGGTGTGGGGGTCACCCGAGCTCGTCATCCTCGACGAACCGACGACCGGGCTCGACCCCGAGTCGCGGCGCCGCCTCTGGGACGCGATCCACGAGCTGCAGGAGGCCGGCCGGACCGTCGTGCTGACCACGCACTACCTGGAGGAGGCCGAGGCGCTCGCCGACCGGGTGGCGATCATGCACGAGGGCAGGGTCGTCGTGCAGGGGACGCTGACGGAGATTCTCGCCAGCCGACCGGCCAGCTTCTCGGCGACCCTGCCCGGCCGGGTGGCGACGCTGCCGCCGATGAGCGGGACCCTCACCTGCACCGAGAACGACGACGGACTGCGAGTGCGGGTCCGCACCGCCGAGCTGCAGCGCGACCTGACCGTATTCCTCGGGTGGGCCGACGAGCACGGGCTGCGGTTGTCGGATCTGCGGGCCGCGCCCGCCTCGCTGGCGGAGATCTACCACGCGGTGCGCACCGGTGAGCTGGGGGACGACTGATGGCGGGCGGAACGATCGACAAGATCCTGTCCTTGGCCGGTACCGAGCTGAAGCTGCTGTTCCGCAACCGAACGGTCGCGGTGTCGTCGGTGCTGGTGCCGATCGCGCTCGGGTTGTTCTGGGCGTTGACCCTCGGCGACGGCGGTCCCCAGGCATGGAGCCTGGTGATCGCACTGCAGCTGGCCGTCACCCTCGGCATGGGCATCTATGTGACCGCCACGCAGATCGTGGTCGCCCGCAGGCACAACCTGGTGCTCAAGCGGATGCGCACGAGCGGGATCTCCGACGCCGGGCTGCTGGTCGCGACTGTCGCGCCGAGCGTGCTGCTCGGGATCGGGCAACTGGTGATCTTCGCCGTGATCAACGCGATGTTCGGGGCACCTGCGCCCGGCGCACCCGTCCCGCTGGTCCTGGCCGTGCTCGCGGGTCTGGCGCTGATGGTCGCCGCCGCCCTGGCGACGACCGTGGTCACCCCGTCGCCGGAACGCGCCCAGATCACCACGCTGCCGCTGGTCTTCGTGGTGCTCGGCGCGGCTGTCGCGCTGCTGATGCTGCCGGTCGAGGGCTGGTGGCGGGCGCTGGTCGCGCTGCCCGGCGCCGGGATCGGGCAGCTCGTGCGGCTCGCCTTCGACGCCGACGCCGCGACGGGCGGGCTGCCGGCGATGCTCCTGGCGGCGCTCACCCTGCTGGCCTGGACCGTGCTGTTCGGGTGGTTCGCTCACCGCCGGTTCCGCTGGGACCCGCGCACCGGCTGAGACGGGGCTCAGCGCCGGGTGTCGACCCGGTGGAAGTTCAGGTGCGCCCGCGAGGGCGTCGGCCCCCGTTGCCCCTGGTAGCGGGAGCCGACGCCCGAACTGCCGTAGGGCCGTTCGGCGGGGCTCGACAGCCGGAACAGGCACAGCTGGCCGATCTTCATACCGGGCCACAGCGTGATCGGCAGGTTGGCCACGTTGGACAGTTCGAGCGTGATGTGGCCGGTGAAACCGGGGTCGATGAAGCCCGCCGTCGAATGCGTGAGCAGCCCGAGCCGCCCCAGACTCGATTTGCCCTCCAGTCGCCCGGCCAGGTCGTCGGGGAGGGTGACGCATTCGAACGTCGAGCCGAGCACGAACTCGCCAGGGTGCAGCACGAACGGCTCGTCACCCGCGGGCTCGACCGGCGTCGTCAGCTCGTCCTGCTGCTGGCTCGGGTCGATGTGGGTGTAGCGGGAGTTCTGGAAGACGCGGAAGAACCGGTCCAGCCGGACGTCGACGCTGGACGGCTGGAGCATCGCGGGGTCCCACGGGTCGAGCACGAGACGTCCGGCGTCGAGCTCCTTGCGCAGGTCACCGTCGGACAGCAGCACCGGCGACGCACTCCTTCCCGCCGTGACGGTATGGGTCGAGCGTCACCCTAATCGGGAGCCGGGGTCATGCGTCGGTCGCCTTGGGCGACGGACGCTGCGGGGATGCACACATCTCGAACCTCCAGGCGATGGCGGCGGCCACCGGGGCAGGCCGCGCTACCTGGGGCCGACCAACCGCGACGATGAGCATTCGGACCAGGCAGAACCACCCTGATGGGTCCGGCCGACCGACTCCGTTGGTGCATGTGAGCGGGATGCTAGAGTGCGTGTCGTACCAGGCGGATGTAGTTCAATGGTAGAACATCAGCTTCCCAAGCTGAGAACGCGGGTTCGATTCCCGTCATCCGCTCCAACACCAAAGGCCCAGGTCACCGGGTGTCCAACCCCGACCTGGGCCTTCGTCGTTTCTCGATCTACTTGTCCGCCGTGCCCTCTGCGTGCCCTCAGCCCGTCGATTCGTCCGAGCCCTGTGCCCGGTGGCGGTCGGCGAGGTCGGACAGACCACGGGCGATCCGCTCGGCTGCCTCCTGGGTGGCCCTCTGGTAGATCAGCGCGGCCCGCATGTCGTCGTGCCCCATCCGCGCCATGAGGTCACGCGTGCTGACTTTGGTCTGCGCCGACCACACGTTGCCGGCGTGCCGCAGGTCGTGGAAGTGGAGTCCAGGCACTCCGATCTTCCTCGCTACGCCGGTCCACTTCACGCGTTGGCTGAAGTTGGTCCGCCGGATCGCGCGCCCCTGATCACCGGTGAACACGAGGGCTGATGGCTCCCGCCCAACACGCTCCCGCAGATGCTCTACGAGATCAGCACGGATGGCCTCCGGCACGACGATGGTGCGGATGCCGGCGCGGGACTTCGGCGGGCCAACGACGATCCCCCGGCCGGCCACCTCGGTATGCGCCACCGTGACCCGAACCCAGCTCCCATCGTCGGCGACGTCGCAACGGCGCAGCGCGGACACCTCTCCCCACCGCAGAGAGCAGAAGGCCGTGAGCAACACGAGCAGCCGGTATCGCGGGTGTGGCATTAGGTCGGCGAGCGCGAAGACCTGGGCAACCGTCAGTGCGGGCCGCTCAGCGGGGTTCTCCCGGTCGGCGCCCCGCACCCGGCACGGGTTCGCGCGGATGATCCGGTCCTCGTTCGCAGCGGTGTTGAGCACAGCTCGCAAGAGTCGGTAGCACTTCGCCGCGATCGACTCCGAGGCGCCAGCCGCCAGCAGGTCAGCGCGCCACCGCCGGACGAGAGCCGTCGACAACCTGCCCAGCTCGACCCCGCCGAGGTACGGGGCGATGTGCTTCGCGAGGAGCCACCGGTACAGCTCAACGGTTCGCGGACGCAGGCCCGGCCGCTCTCTGATCCACTGCTCGGCGTAGTCGCGCAGGAGGACACGTGCCCGGTCCGGGTCGGTCCACTCGCCCCGCATCACCTCCGATTCGGTGAGCCGCAGCCAGCGCATTGCGGCGGTCTTCGTATCGAACGTGTACGGCGCAGAGCGGCGCTGGCCATCCGGGCCGTGGTAGCGCGCCTGCCACTTGCCCGAAGGCAACTTCCGGACGTTGCCGAACTCCCGGGCCATCAGGACACCGCCCGGAAGTCTTGCGTGACGCGGTGCACCCGGATCGCCTCTACTCGGCCCGCCTGCACGAACGCATCGAGGTCGGCAGTCGCGATCCGCACGTGGCGGCCGATGTGGTGGAAGGGGATTCGTCGCTCGCTGACGAGCCGCCGAACAAACCGCACCGACGTGTTCAGGTACTCGGCCGCCTCGACGGCCGTCAGGTACTTCTTCGTCATCGAGACCCCTCCTCAGGCCGCTTGATCATCAGTTGCCGAACGGTTGTCGGGTAGCACGCCGGTCACGAGCTGGGCGGCTTCGTAGTCGGCCTTCCACCGCTGTCTCTCGGAGATCGCGTGCAGCAGCAGCGCAGGTCGGGTGGGCACGTCCTCATCCCCAGGGCGCGTGCGCTCCCACTCGAACGGCCCGTCATCGACGGCATAGCCGGGGCGGACGCCAGCCCGGTCGAGGAGTTGCCGAACGAACGCGGCGCGTTCGGCGCGGTGGTCGTCGAGGGTCTTGTTCGACCACTTGCGCGATACGAGGACGCGGCGGCCGGCGATGCCGAGGTGTTCGGGCTTGTGGGCCTTGCCCTTGCACTGGCCGGGCGTGGTGGACAGCCGGGCGCCCTTGGGTTGGATGCCGTAGAGCAGCCACACCCCACACCGGGGCGAGCACGGGGTAATCCGGAGTTCGGCGACGAGGCGGCGGGCGTGCTCGCGCTGCCGCTCGCTGGCTTCCTCGTCGAGTCCGGCGGCCTGACCTACCGACTTGGTGAGGTACTTGGTCAGGTAGCCGATGTGGCGGCCGGCTTCCTCGGTGCCGCCGAGGATGCCCTTGACGTGCACCTGCGCCCCGAACCGGACCACGTGCGCCGGCCGGGTCAGGTCTTCGCAGGCCTCGTCGAAGGTGGGCAACGGCTCGCGCGTGTCCGGGTCGACGAACCCCCTGCTGCGGTCGTCCCAGCGCGGCAGCCGGTCACCGCTGTAGAGGATCGTGTCGTGGGCCGGCCACCACACCTGGTGATAGGTGGCGGCCGCGATCGCCCGCAGCTCCGCGCGGGGGATGGTGCCCCGGATCGCGGCGTGGAAGTGCGGTGCCCCGCGTTTCTGCGGTTCGACGGTGCCGAAGTACTGCACGTCCCAGCCCACGCAGCGCCGCGTATTCTGCCAGAACCGGTCCACCAGCTTGGGGAAGTGGATCGCGTCCCGGGCCGCCCGCCGGTAGTCGTAGCGCTCGGGGTCGACCGCTGCGCCGTCGCCGTCCACCCGCCCGTACGAGTCGAGGGTGAGCGTAAGGAACGTCGAGGGCCGATACCTCCCGCCGTAGACCCGGCCCACGGTGCGGTTCTCCACCGGGCGGCGGGGCAGGTTCGGCGCGTCCTGCCGCCGCCGCGTCGAGCGCTTCACCGGTCGGTCGGGTGGGTCGAGCGGAGCGAGGCGCCCCCGGACCCCGAGCGCGCGCAGGTCTGCGTCCAGTTCTTCGACGGCGTCGCGGATCTCCTCGCAGGTCTGCTCGTCCCCGTCGGCCCGGGCGCGGGTGTAGGCGGCGTGCAGGTCGGCGCGGGTGGCCATGAGCTGCTTCTGCTCGTCGGTCGGAGCGGCCGGGGCCGGGATGGGTTCGTCCTCGAGGTGCCATCCCTCCCGGCACTGAGCCATCCGCAGCCGCCGCGCCTTGTCCGAGCACGGCCGACACACGTCCTCCCGAGTCGACCCGCACGGCACCGGCACCACGTCCACCCGACCCGTGGTCAAGTCGATCCTGCGCATCGCCAACGGGCGCACACAGACCCCGTGATCCTCGGCCAACTGCTTCGCGACATCGCCGGTAAGCGCGAGGAGCACCTCTGCGCACGGGTGAGCTGGTCCTGATCCACCACCTGCGGCGTGGTCTCCGGAGCCGTGGTCATGCGACACCCCCAGCCGAAGCAGCGACGGGCGTAGGCAGCGCGACCACGGAGGCCCCCGCGCCGTCTGCGGCGCCGGTGACGAACACCTCCAGGTCCTTGATCGTCTCGTCAGGCACCCACCCGGCGCGCACCCGCAGGGGTTCGCGGATGCCTTCACCGAACAGGAACGCCACGCCCTGCTCGGACTCGCCGATCCGGTTGGCCCAGGCGCCGCGGTCGTAGGCGTGATCCCCGAGCACCATGCCCACGTGCGACTTGGTCGCGACCCGCAGGCAGATGCGGCGTGGGAACAGATCACGTACGGGGACGGTGTCCTTGGTGGGTTCCTGCACGTAGCCGCGCACGGTGAACCCAAGGGCGCGGCCCTGGGTGTTGAGCACCGCGACCCGGTCGATCATCGCTTCGCGGGTCTTGCGGTCGCCGATGTAGCGCATGAGCGCGCCGATCTCGTCGAACTCCAGCAGCTCCAGCGGGTACTCGCGGCTGATCGGCATGTCGCGGAGCCGGCCGGCGAACTCGCACTTGCGCCGCTCCAACTCGCCGATCAAGTCATCCAGCAGCCCGAGCGCGTCCTTCGAAGTGACCGCGTAGCGATGGAAGATCAGCCGCCCGTAGGCCAGCTCCATCCCCTTCGGGTCGATCCCGGACACCCGCACTAGCCCGTCCCGGATCGCCGGGGCGATGGACACGATCGGCTGCCAGGTGAAGGAGTTCTTCCCCGCCCCGGTGGCACCGGCGTGGAGGGTGTGTCCGCCGCGCAGGGACTGGTGCCAGTCGGTGCCGTACTCGGTGCGCCCGGACCACACCTTGCGCAGGTCGATGTCCTCCCCGGTCAGCGTCCCCAGCCCGACCAGGTCCGGGCACGGCACGGGGTCGGCGAGCAGGTCGCGGCGCTGGAAGTCGATCGACACCACGTCCGGGGCCAGCTCACGCACCTGGCACCGGGCCACCCCACGGGCGACCGCGAGGGCGCGGGCGGCCTCGTCGAAGTCCTCCGGGGTCTGCCCAGGAACCAGACGGACCCGCACCTCGTCCCACGATGGGCCGGAGCGCACCCCCACGACGCGGGGAAGCTGGTCGCGGCGGGGCTTGACCCGGGGTTGCACACCGGTGCGGCGGAACGGGGTGATCTGCACGGTGACCGGCTGGCCCTGGTCGGCCACGGCGAGCCCGCAGGCACGCAGCCAGCCCGGCATCCGCCGGGCATAGACCATCCACCGCTGCCACCACGCCCGCAGGTAGCGGCCGGCCCACGGCTCGAACGACTCGCGGTGCAGCAGGCGCCACGCCAGCAGGCCGGCGGTGACCACGGTCAGGGTGATCACCAGGGACAGCGAGCCCCACCAGTGCAGCCAGGCCAGGACGGCAGCGGCGGTGAGGCTCGTGCGCCAGCGCCGCACCACCTGACGGCCGACCCACCAGACGCCCTTGACCAGCAGCCACACCGTCACGAACACCGCCGCGACAGCAGCAAGCGCCTCCAGAACCTTGGTCAGCGCCTGCCCGACCTTGTGCATCGCCCACAGCCCGACACCCAGGCCCGCGAGCACGAGCACCGTCTGTGCGGTGGTCATCACGCCGCCTCCCCTACAACCACCGGCAGCGCGGTGCGCCGGGCGCCCAACAGGGCGGCCCGCTCGACGGGGGTGGTGCCGCCGCTGATGCCCCACCGACGGGCGGGGTCCTCGGCGGCCATCACGTCGGCCAGGCACTCCGCGCGCACCGGGCAGACCGCGCAGACCCGCTTGGCGGCCGCGACGCCAGCGCTGTCCGGGCCGAGGTCGAGCGGGTAGAACACCTCCGGGTCCGTGCCGGCGCAGGCGGCCTCCAGGTGCCACAGCGGCTTGCGGGTGCTCATGCCGTCACCCCCAGCTCATGCCAGTTCGACAGCGCACCGGCCGCGTCCGAAGTCGGTCGGTGCTCGGCGCGGGCCTGCCAGTCCGCGGCGGCGTCGCGCCAGAACCGGGCACGGTCCTTCTCGGTGTGCTGGGCGATCACCGCAGCGCGCCCGTGCAGCTCGTAAGCGTTCGAGTCGCGGTAGGTCTCGCGCGCAAGAACACCCCACCAGGCCGCGGTGCGCGCGCAGATCAGGGCCAAACGAGCAGCGCGCGCGGCATGCTCGGCGTCGCTGTTGTGGGGCATCGCGGCGGCCTGGCTGTGCTGCCGGTCCAGCTCTGCGAGCGCCTCAGTGACCCGCCGGGCGTAGTCGGTACGGGTGGGCTCGGTGTCGTGGGTGTGGGTTCGCATCTACCCTCGGTGTCCTTCCAGTGCTCGTGTCCCTGCCAGGGGGTTGGGTTCTTGGGAGATCAGGAGGGGAGCCCGGTTGCCGCCGTGGCTCCCCTCCGCATAGGCACTGCTCAGGCGGCCTCCCCCGGGTTCGCGCGGGGCGCCGACTTGCCAGAGCCGAGCTGCGGTGCGCGCATCCCGGTGGCGCGCAGGCTGTAGGCGATCCGCGCCCGGCCGCCGTTGTCGTTCACGTACGGGGTCACCGTGAGCCCGTCGAACTCCACCGGGCGGAACGGCAGCCCCGCCATCGCCTCCGGCGGGATCGGCTGGTGCGACGCCGCGATCTTCACCGTCACCGTCTTGGCGTCCTTGCGCGCGTCAGGGTCCGCGTCCAGCACCGACACCGACCACACCAGCAGCCCGGACTCCTTGTCGGTCGCCTGCACCGCCCGCTCCCGGGTCGACTTCTCGAAGTCGCGCACCGGCTCCACCTCGGACACCACGTAGGCGCCGTGCGGGAACACGTCGCCCATCGAGACCTTGAACCGGCCGTTGATCGCCATCTGCTCACCTCTCGTATAGACCCCTAAACCGGCGCTCCCGGCGGAAGCAGGTCGTATAGGGGGGATAAACCAAGAGTAGGCCCGGTCGCGGTCGCTGTCAAGGCCCCCTAAACTGGCCTGGGTTGGCAACGTGCCACGGGATATGGCAGGCCAGGCCAGATGGGTGGCATAGACACAGGTGAACGAGCCCGATGACTTCAACGCGGTCCGAACCGACCCGGACCCGGTCCGGCGCGGTCGCCGAGCTACCGCCCTCATGGCCGTCTACCAGCAGCGCGCGGCCGAGCTAGCCCGGCTGCGTCGCGAGGCGATCGAGGAGGCCCACAGGAACCAGGGCCTCACCTACACCGAGATCGCTACCGCCCTCGGGATAACCAAGGGTCGCGTCACGCAGATCCGCAGCGGAGCCCCGAGCCGGGAGCGCGCGTTCTTCGGTGTCGGACCCGTCCACGTGGGCGTGCCGCTGCGAGAGGGCACCGACGACCGCATGCGCAGCTACGTGGACGCCGCCGACCTCGCTACCCAAGAGGACGTAGAGACCCTGCTTGGCACGCTCGCGCTCAACGCCGAGCCGTTCACCATCCCCCCGACCATGTCCACCCCGCCCGACGGCGACACCGTGGTCATCTGCGGGCCGAAGTCCGCGCCGATCGGCGCCGAGCTGATGGACGCAGACCCCAAGCTCGGCATGGTCCGCGACGGCGGGCGCTGGTGGATCGTCGACAAGGCGACGGGTGAGCGGTTTGGATCACCGATGGGCGACCAACCCCCCGAGCATGCAGACATCGGCTACCTGTCCCGGCGCCGCGACGGTGATCGCGTGATCGTCCATGTCGCCGGCATACACAGCCCAGGGTCCCGGGGCGTCGTGCACTACCTCGCGCACCACCTCGCCGACCTGTACCGGACGACGGGAGACGAGTCGTTCAGCCTCGCCGTCCGCTGCCAGCTGGACGGCCTGACGATCACCAGTAGCGAGATCCTCACCGGCCCACACGTCTGGTGACCACGATGCAGGTGCACACCGCCCAGCTACCTGGCGCCGAGACCAGCGCCGACCGGGTGATCGTCACTCCGGACGCGGTGATCGTCCTCGACGGTGCCAGTGCGTTCCTGCCGGTCGACGTCGAGCCCGGCACCTACGCCGAAACACTCGGCCGTGACATCGCCGCCGAGCTCCACCAGGCGGCGGGGAGGCCGATCGCCGACGCCGTAGCCGAGGCCATCCGCCGCACCACGGAGAAACTCGACCTACGCCCCGGGGCGTCCCCATCCAGCACCGTCGCCATCCTGCGAGCCCGACCCGGCGCCGCCGATCTTTACGTGCTCGGCGACAGCCCGATCCACTACGGCATCGGCCATCGGCAGCACTCGCTCGCGGACGACAGGCTTTCGACCGTCGCCACGCCCGAACGGGAGCACTACCTTGCGCAGCTCCGCGCCGGCCATGGCTACGACGACGCTCACCATGCCGCGCTCGTCCAGCTCCAGCGAGCCCAACAGCAGGCCCGCAACGCCGAGGGCGGCTACTGGATCGCCGAGACCGACCCGGCCGCAGCCCACCACGCGCTCACCACGACCGTCGACCGGGACATGATCGAATGGGCCGTCCTCGCCACCGATGGAGCGGCCGACCTCATCGAGCACGCCGGTCACCGCTGGCACCACATCGCCCAGCACGACGGCGCCCAGCTCGCCGCTCTACTCGCGCGCATCCACGAGTGGGAGGACACGTCTGACCCGGATGGTCGGCATCTGCCCCGCGCGAAGCGGCACGACGACAAAACCATCGCAGCCCTCGCGTCGATCTAGGCGTAGCTGAAGCCCGAACACCGCCCGGAAGGACCATCGAACAGACGTTCCAATTCTTGGGCGTCTCCGCTACCCTGTACGGGTGACCCGTCTAGTCATGCCTGAGCTGCTGGCAGCCATGCTGACCTGCGGCGGCCCATCATACTTCGACGCTCGCGACCACCGAAGGCTGCACGAATCTTTGATGGCACTCTGGTCCGATGTCGCAAGCGATCCAGCTGTCTGCGACCTCCTCCCGCTTCAGGACCCGGTGCCCGATCCCGAGGTCCGTTGGCGGTTCAGGGGCGTCACAAGAGCGCTTTGGAAGCTTAACGCTGATCGGGTCCTACTGGCAGACGCCACGGTCGGTAGCGCTCACTTTAAAGTTGACCAAGATGCCGCAGAATCCTATGCGGCGGGTTGCGAGACGCTTCCAAAGACGGCGATCGAGGCGATTTATCGGCGAGCGGCCGATTGGAACATTTCAGTAGAGACAGACTTGAAGAAGGAGCGCCAACCCGCCTGATCGTCTTCTGATAGGACAGCGTCCAGCCTTCCGAAATTCCGCCAGCGATCGACGTTCCGTTGACGCCAGCGGGCCGATAGGCGGATCATGCCAGCGTTAGGACCTCTCGTAATCTTGGTCGCGGTGGCTTCCACCTCTCTGGGGACGCGTAGCTTGCTTGTCTTAAGTTCACCGATCCACGTCAACGGGTAGTCAGAATCGACTCGTCGCCAATTCAAATGTGGGACGTTCTGCAGAGACCGCTGAACGTCAAAAGCCGTACGCGGTCGCGCGGATCTGTCCTTCTGTAGCAGCTGATTAACGACCCGCCTTATGCCATCCGGAACGAATGGTGGAACCATAAGATCCCGATCTCGCAGAGTGCGGTTCCCACCCAGGAGTCGTCGGTCGACGTCGTCCATGTCGACGTCCTCGTAGCGAAAGCGCCCGCCAAGCATCTCGCGGAGGACTAGACCGAAGCTGTAGAGGTCTGACTGTGCCGTGTACGACCCCGAGTGCCACTCAGGCGGCTTGTAGAGAGGTGTTCCTCCTTGGCAACTGGCCTGACCGTCTTTAATGGAGGCGGCCGAACCGAAGTCGCCCAGAAGCGCCGTATCAAGATCGTCCGTGAGGAAAATGTTACCTGGCTTGATATCGCGATGCACGAGGCTTCGCTGAACGTGCAAGTAGTGCAGCGCGTCGAGGATGTTGCAAGCAAGCGAGATGGCTTCGCCCAGGCTGAATACATGGCCGGCCATGAGGGCTGCGTGCAAGCTGCCGCCCTCATAGAACGGCATTGTAAACGTTACTGCCTGATCACCCCATTCGGGATCCCACTGCGCCTCCCACACGTCGACCAGGTACGGATGCGACAGTGATCGGAGCAGGCGGGGCTCATCGCTCGCAAATGAATCAGTGGCGCCAAGCATGCTAACGGTCTTCTGAACACACTTCGTCTGGAAAACTTCATGGTAGCACTTATAGCAAATTGCAGTATTACCTTCATCGGCTATTGTCTGAATTGCAGTATAGGTTGGCTTCTTAAGGACTTCGCCACGCAGGACCACGAACTACTCGCGTCCTGCGGCTATCGCTGCCATCGCCGCAATGTCTCGCTTGCCGGACCAGTACGGCCCACTCGGAGAGCAGACGGCCGCCGCGTGCGTCTTGAGTGCTCCTTCCCGGGGAAGGGAGAGGATGCTCCTGACCTGAGCGCGGGTCAACCGCCCCGCGTCGATGTCGTGTTCAGCCGCTGCGAGCATGAACGTCGTCTCAATCGACAGACGATCCTTCAAGCTTGCGTATGATCCATTGCTATTCGCCTCCGCGTCGAGCACTCGCAGCCTATTGACGCCGTGCGTCGTCAGAACCTTCGCGACGTCGTCGCGGAGCCCGAGCAATGCGCGAGCTCCATCGAGTCCCCGTGGGAGGCGCAGCAAGTACGGCTCCGCTTCCAGCAACTCCCCGTCGTCGACAACGGACAAGTAGGCCGTGTCGGCGGCGACGTTGATCCCGACTGTCCGCATCGCCTTCACCTTTCGAGAGCAAACGCGGCAGTGTGGCCGACCGGGGGTGGCAACACTGACTCGGTACGTTCGAGCGAGCACACAGCGTAGCGGATCACCCAGTCGGGGCGTCAGCGACTCGCCCCCTCAGCCGGGAGCGTGTTGCGGACGGACCCGTAAGAGCAGGCGCATGCTGGCAGAGTCACGGTCGAGGGACAGCTCACACCGCTGCCGAATCTGCCTCTATGGGATCAAGGCGCCGCCTCCGGCGGCGCGCGGGGCCGGCCACTCCGGCCCCGCCGACCACTCCCTCTACCTCCGGCCCGGTCGGGCCGGCGCGTCCGGCTACCCGGCCCCTCAGCCGCCGAGTGGCGCGAGAGAGCTCGAAAAGCGAACGGGCAAAGACGAGCGGCAGCGTGCTGATGCCCTGCCCCCTCGGCCGGAAATGATCCACGTCTCCACGGTGGCCGCAAGGGCGCCTTCGGCGTCGCTCCGCGATGGCGCAAGCGCCACCCTTGCCCCCACCGCTCCGACGAGCAACGCGGCCAGGACGAGGGGGACAGGGGGAAGAACGGGTCCGAGCGCGAGCCTGCCCCGCACGAAGGTTCGGCGCGGGTTCCTGTGGCGCCCGTCCAGCTCGACCCGGTGGGCGCCCTGTCGAGGGGCAGATTCGCGCTTCGGCCAGGGGTCTTTCGTGCCCCGAGCGTGCCCGGACGGGTGGTCCACTGCGGCCATTCACGGTCAACCCCGGCCGCGCTGGCCAGCAAGACACGGCCCTGATGACGTGGCATCCCCTGGTTCCCAAGCTGAGAACGCGGGTTCGAATCCCGTCATCCGCTCCAACACCAAAGGCCCAGCTCAGACGGTGTCCACACCGGAGCTGGGCCTTCGTCGTGAGTGGCCTCGGACAACCCGCGTGCAATTGGCGTGCAACTACCCGGCCGGGGCGAGGGCGGCGGCAGGACCGTCCTCGTCGACCGATGAACCGAGCTTCGAGACAGGTTGCTGAGTGACGAACGGCAGCGTGAACGCATGATCGAAGCGTCGCGGAGTACGCTCGGCAGCTCTCATCTCAGCGGTTATCGACCGAAGGAGGCGAGACGACCCATGTCGGCAGAGGAGAACCGAGCGACACTCGACGCCGCCGTCGCAGGCTGGAACAAGGGTGACGGGGAGACGTACCTGAAGCTGTACGACCCGTCGGTCCGGCACCACGGTCTCGGACCGGAGCCGTTCGACCAGGCAGCCAACCGCGCCTTCTACGAAGGTATGTGGGCCGCCTTTCCAGGCTCACAGCTCACGATTGACGGAACGATCGCCGAGGGCGACCAGTTGGCGGTGCGATTCCATCTCAGCGGCGAGCACCACGGCGAGTTCATGGGTGTCCCCCCGACGGGGCGGGCGGTCGTCCTCAACGGCCAGACGGTCATGCGCTTCGGTAACGGTCGAGTGGTGGAGCGCTGGACGACGGGAGACCTGCTCGGCCTCATGATCCAGCTCGGTGCTTTCTCCGCTCCTGGCGGATGAAACGGAGAGCCCCCGTTCCGCCGGTTCCCACGCGCCTGCGCCACCGTCGGCGCCGGCGTTCACCGGCCTCGTGGGGTCCTCACAACGGATGCGCACCTGCGAGGACCCCAGACGGTCTGCGTGGTCGTGCCGCTCAGTGCTCGACGTGCAGCAGCCCGAGCCGCTGGGTGGCGCGGGTCATCGAGACGTAGAGGTCGGCGGGGTTGCGTTCCCTGATCCGCTCCGGATCGACGATCACGACGGAGTCGAACTCGAGACCTTTCGCCGACACCGGGGTGTGCAGGTGCGCGGGCAGACCGGCGAGGGCGCCCACGTCGGCGGCGATGACCGCCAGCGTCCCGCGGCCCAGCTGCGCCACCTCCGCCTCGACGATCGTGCGCACCTCGGCGGCGAGGGCGGTCGCGGGCACGGTGCGCTGCCACGGCTCCTCGCCCGTCGCCCGCACCGATTCGGGTGGCCGGCTGTCGGGTGCGAACTCGGCCAGCACGGCAGCGGCCGGCGTCATGATCTCGGCGGGCGTCCGGTAGTTGACCGTGAGGGTCCGGTAGGTCCACCGGGAACCGAGGTGCGGGGCGAGCACCTCCGCCCACGCCTGCGCTCCGGCGGGGGCGCTGCGCTGCGCGAGGTCGCCCACCGCGGTGATCGAACGGGACGGGCAGCGCCGCAGCAGGACGTGCCAGTCCATTGCGGAGAGCTCCTGCGCCTCGTCGACGACGAGATGCCCGTACCGCCAGTCCCGGTCGGCGGCCGCCCGCTCGGCCACGCTGACGGGGCGCCCGGACACCTGCCGAGCGGCGAGTACGTCCGCGGTGACGAAATCGGTCGGGCGCAACTCGTCGGGATCCTCCCCGGCGACGCTGCGGTCGGCCGACTCCAGGATGCTCAGCACCTCCCCGGCGTAGCCGCTGTCCGGCTCGACCGGTTCCACCGGCCCCTCGGGCAGGGGGCCGAGCAACTCGGCGAGCTCGTCGAGCAGGGGCGCGTCCGCCACCGTCCACTCCGATCCCTCGGCGCGGTACAGCCCGGAGAGGTCGATCCGGCCGCCCGCCGAGACCAGCCGGTCCGGCGAC
The DNA here is from genome assembly GCF_042658695.1 of Pseudonocardia hispaniensis. NCBI lineage: Bacteria > Bacillati > Actinomycetota > Actinomycetes > Pseudonocardiales > Pseudonocardiaceae > Pseudonocardia > Pseudonocardia hispaniensis. Next base: position 126,000 of record NZ_JBHSQW010000035.1, read on the forward strand.
GCGTAGAGCTCGGCGAGCAGCCGCTGCGGGGTCAGCACCGGCCAGAGTTCCTCGACGGCGGCGTGGAAATCGAGGTTCGAGCGCAGGTCGTCGCGCAGCTCGGCGCGCAGCTCCGCGGTCACCTCCGCCGCGCCCGCAGGCTCGACCTCCGGGAGGTCGCCGAGTTCGCGGAGAAGGTCGGCGAGCTCGGGCGGGTCCTCCAGCTCCTGGTCGAGCCGTTCGAGGCCCTGGTCGACGAGCAGGCTGCCGAGCGTGTCGCGGAACGTCGTTCGGGCCGCGTTGTGGGGCAGGCCGGTGGCCCGGGCGCGCCTGCGGGCCGCTGCCGCCATCGCCCGGTCGATCTCGACCGTGACCTCGTCGAGCTCGATCGGGATCGGCGACCCGGGGAGTTCCTGCCGGTCGGCGACGGCGCGGCGCAGGATGTCCAGCATCGCCAGCCCGCCCTTCGTGCGGGCCGCCTCGTCCGAGTCGAGGGCGGTCGCGACGACGCCGTGCGCCAGCCGGCCGGGGGTGGTGAACACCACCGCCGACTCGCCCAGCGCGGGAAGCACCCCTGCGACGTACCGGATGAACCCGGCGCTGGGGCCGACGACCAGCACGCCGCTGCGGGCCAGCCGCTCGCGATGGGTGTAGAGCAGGTAGGCGACGCGGTGCAGCGCGACCGCGGTTTTCCCGGTCCCCGGGCCGCCCTCGATCACGACGGTGCCGGACAGCGGCAGCCGGATGATCGCGTCCTGTTCGGCCTGGATGGTCGTCACGATGTCGCGCATCGTCGACCCGCGCGGCGCCTTCAGCGCGGCGAGCAGCGCCGGATCGGACGCGGATTCGGAATCGGCGTGCCCGAGGGCCGCCCGGTCCAGCACATCGTCGTGGAACGTGGCGACCCGTTCGTCGGGCGCCGTTCCGGCAATTTCGAAATGCCGACGCCGGGTCACGCCGAGCGGCGTGGCCAATGTTGCGCAGTAGAACGGTTGGGCGGCGGGCGCGCGCCAGTCGAGGAGCGCACTTTCTCCAGTCCCGGGGTCGGTGAGCCCGATGCGGCCGATGTAGGCCGTCGACCCGTCGGTGTGGTCGAGCCGGCCGAAGCACAACCCCGCGCGGGCGGCGGTCAATGCGCCCACCCGCTCCGACCAGCGATGCACGGAGACGTCCCGCTCCCAGCGGGCGCTGAGCTCCCCGCCCGTTTGCGCGGCCAGCATGCCCCGCGCCTGGGCCGTGGCGGCCGCGAGCTCGGTGGCGAGCAGCGCATGCAGCCGACGGATCCGGCCGGTCTCCGCCGCCAATTCCTGCTCGAAAGGGGGCTTGTCCGCGCTCTCCCCACCCGTGCTATCCTGAAGTTGCGGAATGCCGAGTTCATTTTCTGATCGCACCCATGAGAATAGCTTTTCCGCATACCGTTGCGCAAAGTCGCATCAGGTGAATCGCTTGAGTGTGCGCGGTAGAACGGCTGGCGCGTCCTGCGCCTGACTCGACACATGACACGTCCGTCGGCGCGGGACGGCTGGGGCGGGTCAGGTCCCGCAGTAGGTCACGTACGGACCGGACCCCGGTTCGGCGTAGCTCTCCAGGCCCGGACGCTCGTCGTACGGGTGGGCGAGGACGTCGAGGAGGCGCCGCAACGGCGTCAGATCGCCGCCGGTCGCGGCGGTGAGCGCCTCCTCCACCCGGTGGTTACGCGGAACGTAGACCGGGTTGACCCGGTCCATGCCCGCCGCCACCGCCTCGCGGTCCGCCGGCAGCAGGGCCTCCCGGCGCCGTGCCCACGCGTCGAAGGCCTCCCGGTCCACGAACAGGTCCCGCGCGGTGCCCCGCGCCAGCGCGCGGAAGAACTGCGTGAAGTCGACCCGCTGCGCGTGCAGCAGCGCCAGGAGATCGGTGATCAGCTGGGGGTCCGGGTCGGCGAGCCCGAGCTTGGCGGCCATCCCGGTCATCCAGTGACCCTCGTAGCGCTGGATGAACCCGTTGACGGCCTCGGTGGCGGCCTCGATCGCGGCGTCGGTGTTCTCGTCGATCAACGGAAGCAGCGTCTCACCCAGGCGCGCCAGGTTCCACTGGGTGATCGGCGGCTGGTTGCCGTACGCGTAGCGGCCGCCGTGGTCGATCGAGCTGAAGACCGTCGCGGGATCGTAGGAGTCCATGAACGCGCAGGGGCCGTAGTCGATCGTCTCGCCGGAGATCGTCGTGTTGTCGGTGTTCATGACGCCGTGCACGAACCCGACGAGCATCCAGCGTGCGACGAGCGCGGCCTGCACGTCGATGACCCGCCGGTAGAACTCCAGGTACCGGTTCTGCGCCTCGGCCGCGGCCGGGTGGTGGCGCGCGATGGCGTAGTCAGCGAGCGCGCGCAGCAGCTCCGGGTTGCCGGTCGCGGCAGCGTACTGGAACGTGCCGACGCGCAGGTGGCTCGCGGCGACGCGGGCGAGCACCGCCCCGGGCAGCATCGTCTCCCGCACGACCTGTTCGCCGGTGGCCACGACCGCCAGGGCGCGGGTGGTGGGGATGCCGAGGGCGTGCATCGCCTCGCCCATCAGGTACTCGCGCAGCATCGGCCCGACGGCCGCCTTCCCGTCGCCGCCGCGGGCGAACGGGGTGCGGCCGGAGCCCTTCAGATGCAGGTCTCGACGCTGTCCGCGCCGGTCGAGGACCTCGCCGAGCAGCAGTGCCCGGCCGTCGCCGAGCCGCGGCACATACGTCCCGAACTGGTGACCGGCGTAGACCTGCGCGACCGCGGAGACACCCTCCGGCACCCGGCCGACGAGCAGCGCGATACCGGCGGGTTCGGCGAGCGCGTTCGGGTCGACGCCCAACTCCTCGGCGAGCACCTCGTTGAGCACGAGCAGTTCGGGCTCCGGCGCCGGCGCCGCCGTCCACGGCAGAGAAAGGCTGGGCAGATCACGGGCATAGGAGTCGTCGAACTCCATCAGGACCCCAGCAGCGACACTCACGGCTTCGAGGCTACGTGGCTGCGCGGACTTCGGGATCGGGACCGCACGTCCACCCGACTCGCGGTCCGGAATGGCGGTCGGCAGGAGGCACTACCGGGGGATGCACCACGGTGGCACGACCGGGTTCGATGGCCCCCGTGATGCGGGCTCACCCCGTCACGTGGAGCGGCGAGCCGAAAGGACGCTCGACGATGGACTATCTGCTGGAGCTCGTCCTCCTCCCCGTCACCGATGTTGATCAGGCGAAGTCGTTCTACACCGAGAACGTCGGCTTCGACCTCGATGTCGATCACCAGGCCGGACCCGACTTCCGGGTCGTCCAGCTGACGCCGCCGGGCTCGGCCTGCTCGATCGCCTTCGGGTTGGGGATCAGCGACGCCCAACCCGGGTCGGTCCACGGCCTGCACCTGGTCGTCACCGACATCGACGCCGCGCGGGCCGAACTCATCGAGCGCGGCGTGGCCGTCACCGAGATCCGGCACATGACCCCGGACGGGTGGGTTCCGGGGTCGGATCCGGAGCACCGCGACTACGGCTCGTTCGCCGACTTCGCCGATCCCGACGGCAACCTGTGGGTCCTGCAGGAGCGCGGATACCGACCGCCGGTGTGACCCCCGATCGGCACAAGCGTCACGGGTCGCCGACCGGTGCCGCTCAGGTGGCGGGGCGTTGTGCGTCGAATGCCGCGCGCAGCCGGACCGGCGCCTTGATCCGCCAGGCCTCCTCGACCAGCTCGGCGAGGTGACCACCATCGATCTTCGTCAGATCGACGAGGATGGCTCCGTAGCCGTCGTAGTGCGGCGTCGTGGAGAACGCCGGGTCACCCGAGGCCAACATGGCCTCCTTCTCGTCAAGCTGACACATCAAGACCAGAAGGCCCTCGGCCTCGGTGCGCAGCCGCGCGAAGGACTTCCCGCGCACCCGCAACGCCGGCGTCCGATACGACGTCGACACCTCCACCTCGGGCAGTGCCGTTCCGATCGCCACCACGTCATCCCACGTCAGCATCCGCCCATCCTCGCCGCCCCGCGGCGGGGTGTCGTGGACGAAACGGATCAGGCGCACCGGTGCTTCGTCAGCGGTAGGCGCCGCGCGCCGCAACCGGCCCGGGATCAGGGCGTGTGCTTGGCCAGGAACTCCTCGACCGCCGACCGAGCGCCGGGCCGGTCGGCCGGGTCCTTCCAGCGTTCGAGGAGCTGGGCGTTGGGGGCGGTCGACGCGAGCGCGCGCGAGGCGCTGCGCGGATGGAACTGGTCGTCGCCCATCAGCACCAGGATCGGCGTCGCGAAGGTGGCGATCTCGGACAGGGGGACGCTGAAGAGAAGATCGTCGCCGCCGTACATGCCCTCGCGAAAGCTGGCCCAGTCGTCCTCCGTGGCCTCCGGATGCGCGTCGCGCAGCTCGGCGGCCCACCCAGCGAACATCTCGTGGAACGCCTCGCGATTGCCCTCCAGGCCGATCGGCTGCAACGCCACCGCCGACGCGATCCGGCCGGGCACATGGCGCAGCAGGTTGAGGATGTAGGCACCGCCGATGCACATCCCCAGCACGTGGAAGCGGTCGACGCCGAGGTGGTCGAGCAGGGCGAGCTGGTCGGCGGTGTAGGTGTCCCAGCCGTCGGAACCGCTGATCGGCCCCCTCGACGCCCCCGCGTTGCGCTGATCCATCGCGATCACCCGGTAGTCACCGGACAGCTGCTCGATCGGGTTCCAGGGCGCGCGGTCCCAGAACTCGATCGCCGAACGCATCCCGCCCGGGGCGATGAGCAGCACCGGAAACCCGGACCCGTGTTCCTCGTACTGGATGCTGACGTCGTCTCGCACAAAAGTCGCCATTCGTGGGCCCCCTTCACCCGCACACATCGCCACGCTGCCATACCGTTGGCCAGGTCACCGCTGCGACACCTCCGGCCCTGAAGGCCGATCCCGTTCGCGCCCGCTGACCGATCACCCGAGCGCGAGGCGCATCGTCGGCAACTCCCGGCCCAGCGGTGAGTCCACGAACCCGATGTGCCGGCCGCCCATCCGGCGGTAGAACCCGACGGCGTACGGCTCGGCGTCCCACTCCAGGAACCGCGCACCAGCGGCCGCGGCACGCTCCCGGGCATGGCTGAACAACGCACGTCCGATGCCCTGGCCGATCACGGCCGGTTCGAGCCACAGATCGTCGAGGAAGGTGCGTTCGTCGCGATGCACCAGCAGATAGAAGGCCAGTACGGCGCCGCCGCGCTCGGCCACCCACGCCTCGTTGGTGGCGATGACGTCCGGGGTGAGCCCGAGGGTCTCGGCGAAACGCGCGATGAACTCCGGCGGATAGGGCCAGTACGCCTTCGATCGCACGGCGAGCTCGGCGAGCAGGCCTGCCTCGTCCGGCCGCGCCCGGCGGATCAGCACCTCACCAGGATCGCACGCTCAGCGGCGCGCCTCCCACGGCTCGGGCGAGCGTGGCGCCGGAATCTCGAAGAATCCGCTCATCAGCCCGCCCGGCAGCGGGGTCTGCGTCTCCCACCGTGTCGCGCGCGCCGCCTGCAGCCTGCGCCGCGGTGCCTCGCTGGCTCGCACGACCAGCAGCAGCAGCACGGTCCCGACCAGCACCGGCGCACCGATCAACAGCACCGGCCAACCGAATGCAAGATAGGCGAAGACCAGCGCCGCGATCTCCATTCCCATGACCGCCGCCACCATCCGCGCCACCATCTGCCCCTCCTTCGATCCGCGCCGCCCAGCCGCGCTTACCCGGCCACGATCATTCATCGATGACGGGCCGCGAACATCAGCAGGCGATGAGATTCGATATCTGAACGAGACCGGAACCGGCGCGGGGGCTCCCGGCCGCGCCGGTTCCAGTCCCTCCCCCCGCTTGCGGCGAGGTGGTCAGGTGGCCGGGCCGTCCGCGGGAGACGTCGGCGCCGAAGCCGCCGTGGTGGTCACACCGCCCTCGGTGGAGCCTGAGCCGCCCGGCTGCGGATTGGTGTTCGGCGGCGGCGGAGGCTCCGGACTGGTGTTCGGCGGCGGAGGCTCCGGACTGGTGTTCGGCGGCGGAGGCTCCGGATTGGTGTTCGGCGGCGGAGGCGGCGGCGTCCCAGTGTCGCCGGCCGACGTGGGGGTTGATGGCTGGTTGTGCGGCGGCGGATTGGTGTTCGGCGGAACGGAAGCGGGCGGCTGGACCGAGGCCGCGGACGAGCCCTGGCCCGGCGCGGGCGCACCGGCTCCGGCCTGCTGCGCCGCGGGCCGGGCGTTCGGGACTCCACCGACGGTGCCTGCGCCGCCGCCACCGGTGACGCCCGGGTCGGCCGAGCCGTACCCGGCCGGCGCCGGTGGCGGGACGGCGAGGGGGACGCCGGAGGCGTCGACGGGTGCATCCACGACGCTGGTGACGGCACCCCCGGTGGTCGCCCCGCTCTTGGACGTCGTCGCCGAGGCCGTCGGCCAGGTCAACACCGCCAGCGTGACCGCCGCGGCCGCCAGCACGCCGCCCGCGCCCACGAGCACGCCGACCGGGCCGCGACGCTGAACCGGCGCCCGCTCCTCGGCATCCCGGTGCGGGATCGGCTGCACCGGCGGACGAGCCGGCTGCGGCTGCGCCGTCCAGGCGGTCGGCATGGCGGCGCCCGCCCCCTGGGGGGCGCCCATCCCCGCCGCGGCGAACCCCCTAGGGGCTTCCGGGGCGACGGGTGCGGCGGCCGGACCCGGTACGGGGGGGACACTCACCGCGGGCCAGGACGCGGTGGGCTTGGGCGAGACGGCGAGAGCGGCGCCCTTGGCGATGGCGTTCTTGGGGTCGGCGTCCACCGCGACCGGCCGGCCCAGCTGCTCGGACACCAGCTGGGCCACCAGCGGGATCCGCGAGGACCCGCCGACCAGCAACACCGCGGTCAGCTGCTCGGGGGTCAACCCGGCCGAGTCCACCGCCCGACGCAACGCGGCCACCGTCTCCTCCACCCGCGGCCGGATCATCTGCTCGAACTCGCTGCGATGCAACCGCACCGAGGCCTGCACCCCGGGCACCACCACCGGCACCGTCACCTCGGTATCGGCACTGAGCGCCTCCTTGGCCTCGGTGCACTCCCGCCGCACCCGCGCCACCGCCCCCAGCACCGCCGGATCCGCCTCGTCCAACCCCTCGAACGCCTCCGGACACCCGGCCAACACATGATCGAACACCGCCTGGTCGAAATCCACCCCACCCAGCCGCTCGATCCCCTCCGGCCGCCCCAGCAACCCGAACCCGGCCCCACCCGCACCCGGATCCCCCTTGCGCACCACCGCCGCATCGAAGGTCCCCCCACCCAGGTCGTACACCGCGATCCGCGCACCCGCCTCGACCCGCTCCGCCCCGGCATAATGCACCGCCGCGGCCTGCGGCTCGGCCACGAACGTCACCACCAACCCCACCCGACGCAACGCCCCGGCCAACAA
>NZ_JBHSQW010000035.1:133706-353019 GCF_042658695.1 Pseudonocardia hispaniensis
CTGGTAGCTCATGACCGTCACCCTTCCCCCGAATCCGTGACCGTCTCGCAACCCCGCAGAGACCGCTCCTGTCACTCCCATCGAAGTATCTCGGCCAGCTGTTAGCAGGCTTGCGTCGGCTTCGACACGAATGGGGGATATATACCCCTTCCCCCAACCCCCTAGTCCCCGTCACGCCCGGTCCCCGATAACCGCGAGTGACGAACCATGGCCGATCCCCGATGGCGCACCACCCCGCCCGCCCTAGCTTCGGATCAACGCCAGGAACCCACCTGGCCTCACGTTGGAATCCACAACGGACACCGAGGGGACATCACCATGGGCAAGTACGTGGACGCTCGCGAGTTCAACGAGTTCTTCCAGTCCATCCGGGTCAACGCCGTCGAGGCGTCCGGCGACCGCTCCGTCGCCGCCGGGGACGACATCGACGACTCGGTCATCGTCAGCGGTAACGGCAACATCCTCGGCAGCGGCAACGACGTCGTGCAGGGCAACGGCAACACCACCGCCTTCGGCGCGGGCGACGCCACCAGCACCATCGTGGGCGGCGACGTCACCGTGGGCGACGGGTCGGCCTTCGCCTCCGGCAGCGGGGTCGTGATCGACAACAGCGACAACTCGATCAACGACTCGCTCAACGACTACAGCAACAACTCGGTCAACGACTCGTTCAACTGGGACTGGGACTCCAGCGTCAACGACTCGGGCAACGACTACAGCAACAACTCGGTCAACGACTCGGGCAACTGGGACTGGGACTCCAGCATCAACGACTCGTTCCACCTCAAGCTCCGCGCCGAGATCGGCGACCTGAACCTCGGCCTCCTCTGACGGACCACCGTCCGAGACGACTCACCCCGGTTCCCGGCAGCACGCCAGGGACCGGGGTTTTCGTCTGCCCGCGGACCTGGGCCGCCGCGCCCGCCACACGTCCCCCGAGCCGGAAACCCAGCCTCCCGGCTCGGTCGGGAAATACCCCCGCCCCCCCAACTCCCCTAACCCCCGGGGAGCCCAGTCCCCGATCGCGGTGCGCGACGAACCCTGGCCGATCCCCGATGGCGACCGGCTCCACCCGCCCTACCTTCTGTTTCAACGCCAGGAGCGCCACCTGGCTCCACACGGATCCCAGCCCCGGAAGGGACGATCATCATGGCCGAGAGCATCTCGCTGCTGGACTTCCTGCTCAAGCTGATCGGCAACGACTCCGAGAGCATCCAGCTCCGCGACTGGTTCGCCGAGGACCCCGAGGCCGCGCTCGCCCACTACGGGCTCACCGACCTGAGCGCCCAGGACGTCCACGACGCGCTGGTCCTGATCGAGGACAACCAGACCGCCAGCTTCGACCGCGAGTACAACACCGGCGGCAACCACATCCAGCTGCCCCCGCCGCCCGCGCCGGCCGTCCACCACGACGGCGGCTCGCACAAGGCCGCGGTCGAGTACCTCAACACCTACATCACCAACAACTACATCGACGACCGCGACACGATCGTCGACAACTCGATCAACCAGCAGATCGACACCGGCGGCGGCGACTTCCACCAGGACATCGACATCGACTCGGTGGTCGCCTCCGGTGACGGCGCGGTGGCCGCCGGTGGGGACATCGAGGACTCCACGATCGTCACCGGCGACGGCAACATCGTCGGCGACGACAACCAGGTCGTGCAGGGCAACGGCAACACCACCGCCTTCGGCGCGGGCGACGCCACCAGCACCAACGTCAAGGGTGACGTGACGGTGGGCGACGGGTCGGTCTTCGCCTCCGGCAGCCAGGCCGCGATCAACAACAGCGACAACTCGGTCAACGACTCGGGCAACGACTTCAGCGACAACTCGACGAACGACTCGGGCAACGCCAACATCGACACCAGCATCAACGACTCGGGCAACGACTTCAGCAACAACTCGACGAACGACTCGGGCAACGCCGACATCGACACCAGCATCAACGACTCGTTCAACGCCCACATCCGGGCCGAGATCGACGACCTGAACATCGGCTGACCCACGAGGCCATCCGGCCGCGACCCCGCACCCCACCTAGCCCGGGTGCGGGGTCGCCTCGTTCCACGGCCGCCCCAGCCCCCGCCAGCAACCCCCCGAACCGGGTGACGGGAGTTCCACCCGATCCCCCTACCCGACGCCCCCCGCAGCCCCACACCTCGGCCGCCACGGGATTGCGACCGATCCCCGATGGCCCGGACCGCGCAGCGCTCTAGCGTTGTTCGCAACGCCGGATCCGACCGGCATCCGAACTCGACCTCCCCAGGAGATGATCCTCATGAGTGCGCCGAACTCGCTGATCCAGCTGATCCTCGACCTGCTGGGCCGCAACCCGCAGGCCGTCGCCGCCTTCGAGGACGACCCCCAGGGCTTCCTGGCCAACTGCGGCTTCGACAGCCTCACCCCGCAGGACGTGCACGACGCGCTGGTCCTGATCCAGGACAACCAGACCGCCAGCTTCGACCGCGAGTACAACACCGGCGGCAACCACGTCCAGGTTCCCCCGCCGCCCGCGCCGGCCCCGAAGCCGGCCCCCGGGGAGAGCCACCACGAGGCCGCGGTCAAGTACCTCAACACCTACATCACCAACAACTACATCGACGACCGCGACACGATCGTCGACAACTCGATCAACCAGCAGATCGACACCGGCGGCGGCGACTTCCACCAGGACATCGACGTTGTCTCGGTGGTCGCCTCCGGTGACGGCGCGGTGGCCGCGGGCGGGGACATCGAGGACTCCACGATCGTCACCGGCGACGGCAACATCGTCGGCGACGACAACCAGGTCGTGCAGGGCAACGGCAACACCACCGCCTTCGGCGAGGGCGACGCCACCAGCACCAACGTGGGCGGCGACGTCACCGTGGGCGACGGGTCGGCCTTCGCCTCCGGCAGCCAGGCTGCGATCAACAACAGCGACAACTCGGTCAACGACTCGGGCAACGACTACAGCGACAACTCGACCAACAACTCGGGCAACCTGGACCTCGACGCCAGCACCAACGACTCGGGCAACGACTACAGCGACAACTCGACCAACAACTCGGGCAACCTGGACCTCGACGCCAGCATCAACGACTCGTTCCACCTGGACGCTCAGCTGGACGCCTGAGCCGCAGCCCGGTCCGACGGGTCGCGGTAGTCTCACAGTGATGAAATAACCGGCTCCACCACTCTTCCGAACCCCGGAGGTGGTGGAGCCGGTTTCGTCGTGTAGGCACGAGAGGTGCAGTCTGGGCGGGACCGCCGAACGTCGGCGGCCGGCAGCGAGGAGGGCGGTAGACAGTGGCGGTTCCGGCAGCTGTCGATCTGGTCGACCTCGCGCTGAAGGCGACCACCGCCTACCAACGCCCCGACCTCGGCGCACGGCTGCAGCTGACCCGCAAGCGGCTCGCCGACCCCAACGTCCGGGTGCTCATCGTCGGGGAGTTCAAGCAGGGCAAGAGCCAACTGGTCAACGCGCTGGTCAACGCCCCCGTCTGCCCGGTCGACGACGACATCTCCACCGCCGTGCCGACGGTGGTCCGGCATGCGGAGACGACATCGGTGACCCTGGTGCGCGAATCGGCCGACGACGATCGGCCGCCGGAACGCACCGAGGTGCCGATCGGCCAACTCGCGGAGTACGTCTCCGAGGCCGGCAACCCCGCCAACCGCGCGGGGCTCAGCTACGCCGAGGTGGGGCTGCCGCGCAAGCTGCTGGCGGGCGGGCTCGTCCTGGTGGACACCCCGGGTGTCGGCGGGCTCGGGTCGGCGCACGGTGCCGCCACCATGTCCGTGCTCCCCAGTGCGGACGCCGTCGTCCTCGTCTCCGACGCCGCCCAGGAGTACACGGCCCCGGAGCTGGAGTTCCTGTCCGCGGCGATGAAGCTGTGCCCCAACGTCGCGTGCGTGGTCACGAAGATCGACCTCTATCCGCACTGGCGGCGCATCGTCGAGATCGACAAGGGCCATCTGGAGCGGGCCGGAATCCGCGCCGACATCCTCCCGGTGTCCTCGATGCTGCGCCTGCACGCCGCGCAGACCCAGGACGCCGCACTGATGGAGGAGTCCGGGTTCAAGGAGCTGATCGCGTTCCTGCTGCGCAAGGTCGTGGCGCGGGCCGACGACCTGGACCGCCGCTCCACCGCCCAGGACGTCCTCGACGTCGCCGACCAGCTCGCCACGAGCATGAAGGCCGAGCTCACGGCGCAGCAGGACCCGGAACGCGCCGAGGCCCTCGTCGCCGAGCTGACCCAGGCCAAGGCGCGGGCCGACGAGCTGCGCCAGCGCACGGCGCGCTGGCAGACCACGCTCAACGACGGCGTCGCGGACCTCATCTCCGACATCGACTACGACCTGCGGGACCGGCTGCGCACGATCTCCCGCGAGGCCGAGGAGCTCCTCGGCGCCGCCGACCCCGCCGACATGTGGGACCAGTTCGCCGAATGGCTGCACCAGCAGGTGAGCTCGGCGGCGTCGGCCAACTTCGTCTGGACCGCGGAGCGTGCCCGCTGGCTGGCCGGGCAGGTGGCCGAGCATTTCGCGGAGGGCGCCGAGATCGCGTTGCCGGAGCTCCGGTTCGGCGACGCCGGCGAGATGGGCGGGAAGGTGGGCACCCTCGAACAACCCGAGGACGAGAAGTTCGGCCTCGGCCAGAAGCTGTTCACCGGTATGCGCGGCGGTTACGGCGGTCTGCTGATGATCGGGCTGGCCACGAGCATCGCCGGGATGGCCCTGCTCAACCCGCTCTCGATCGGCGCCGGTCTGCTGTTCGGCGGCAAGACCGTGCGCGACGAGAAGCGCAGGCTGCTGCAGCGCAGGCAGGCCGAGGCGAAGAACGCCGTACGCAGGCATATCGACGAGGTGACCTTCCAGGTGTCCAAGGACTCGCGCGACATGCTCCGCCGGATCCAGCGTGACCTGCGCGACCACTTCACGGTGCTGGCCGAGGAGGTCAGCACGTCGCTGTCCGAATCGGTCGCCGCCGCGCAGAGCGCGGTGCGGACCGACACCTCGCACCGTGAGAAACGCATCCGCGACCTCAAGGCGGAGCTCGCCCGCATCGAGGCGCTGAGCGAGCGAGCCAGGAAGCTGGGAAGCTCGAAGGCCCCGGCCACCACGGCATCATGACCGTCAACACGCTCCCCGCCGCGGAGGCAACGGCATGACCGCTCCACCCGGCGCCGCGGCACCGAGTCTGAGCTCGACCGTCCGCGTGCTGCTGCGCCGCACCATCGACACCTACCAGGACAGCCCGCAGGCCGTCGGCTGGCTGCGCCACCATCTCAGCCGCTTCGACGAGCCGCTGCGGGTGGCGATCGCCGGCAAGGTGAAGGCCGGTAAGTCCACCCTGCTCAACGCCCTGGTCGGGGAGCAGATCGCGCCCACCGACGCGGGCGAGTGCACCCGGGTCGTCACCTGGTACCAGGACGCGCGGGTGCCGCAGGTACTGATGTACCCGCGCAACGCGCCGCCGCGCCAGCTCACGATCCAGCGCACAAGCGGCGCACTCTCGTTCGACCTGCACGGCACCCCGACCGAGGAGGTCGACCGGCTCGTCGTCGACTGGCCCTCACAGAATCTTCGCTCGATGACGCTCATCGACACCCCGGGGATCGCCTCGCTGTCGGCCGACACGGCGATGCGGGCGCACGCCTTCCTCACCCCGCAGGACTCGCCCACCCAGGCCGACGCCGTCATCTACCTGATGCGTCACCTGCACGTGAGCGACATGCGGTTCCTGGAGTCGTTCTTCGATCAGGGTGTGGCCAGAGCGACCCCCGTCAACACCATCGCCGTGCTCTCGCGGGCCGATGAGATCGGCGTCGGCCGCCTCGATGCGCTCACCTCGGCCCGGCGTATCGCCCGCCGCTACCGCTCCGACGAGAAGCTGCGGGGGCTCTGCCAGACCGTGGTCGCGGTGGCGGGGCTGCTCGCCCAGACCGGACGCACGATGCGGCAGGACGAGTTCGGCGCGCTCACCGCGCTCACCGAACTGCCGCGCGCCGACCTCGACTCGATGCTGCTGTCGGTCGACCGGTTCGTCCGGATGGAGCTGATCAGCCCGGACACCGACACCCGGGCGCGGCTGATCGACCGGTTCGGGTTGTTCGGGATCCGGCTGGGTACCACGCTCATCCGCCAGGGGATCACCGATCCGTCCCGGATCGCGGAGGAGCTGGTGCGCCGCAGCGGGCTGGACGAGCTGCGAACCGTGCTGGCCAACCAGTTCAGCGAACGCCGCGACCTGCTCAAGGCGCGCTCCGCGCTGCTGGCCATCGAGATGGTGCTGCAGCGCGAACCGCGACCCGAGGCGGCCCCGCTGGCGGCGGAGGTCGAGCGAATCCTGGCCGGCGCGCACGAGTTCGTCGAGCTGCGCATGCTCTCGTCGCTGCGGGCCAACGCGGTGAAGCTACCCCCTGAGGCCATGGAGGACGCCGAACGGCTGCTCGGCGGCGACGGCGGCTCGGCCGCCGCCCGGCTCGGTCTCGACCCCGGGGCCGACCTCGAAGAGTTGCGCGGCGCCGCGCTCGCCGCGGTCGTGCGCTGGAAGCGCCGGGCGGAGAGCCCGCTGTCGAGCCGGGCGACGGCCGACGCGGCCCGGGTGGTCGTGCGCAGCTGCGAGGGCGTGCTCGCCGGGCTGGGTGGTCCTGGCTACTGAGGGCCGCCGCCGGTCAGCTCTCCGGGTGGCCGACGATCTGCCGCAGATGCGCGAAGAGCTCACCGCGGCTGTTCGACCCGAGCCGCTGACGCATCCGCGCCACATGGTGTTCGACGGTCTTGGCCGAGATGAACAGCTGCTCACCGATCTGCTTGTAGGTCAGGCCCTCCAGGACCAGCGCCGCGACCTCCCGCTCCCGCTCGCTGAGCTGGCTCTCCGAGCCGTCCTCAGCAGGTTCGGGCTCCGAGGCGGGACGGCGCACGGCGGACCGTGTGCTCGCCTGCCTGTCGGCCGCGTCGGCGGGGGCGCCGGTTTGCGGGACCAGCGCCACCGCGGGGCCGCTGCTCTGCAGGGCGCGGGCGCAGCCGAGCAGTGCGGTCATCGCCTTGCGGTCGCGGGTGCGGATCGCCGCCTGCCCGGCGAGCTTGCCGCCCTCCCACGACAGCCCGACCGCATGCAAGCCGCGGGCCGCGGCCTCGACCGCCTCGGGGTCGACGTCGGAGTCCATCAACCGCACCCAGTGCGGCGCGGCCGTGGCCATCGCCGCGGCGTACCGACTCACCCCACCGGCGGCCTCCAGCGCCGCGGCGTGCCGTTGCGCCGCCTCCCGGTCCTCGGCCAGGATCGCCGCGTGCATCTCCGACCAGTGCAGCGGCGCCGCCCATAGCGCCGGGTCCCCGAGCCGGGCCAGCAACGCCGCGGCCTCGTCGAGGTGCGGACGCACCCAGCTCGTCTCGCGGAGCCGGGTGGCGGCGATCGCGAGCTCACCCAGGGGTTGCAGCACGAACAGGTCCACCGGATGCCGGACGATGGCCTCCCGGGCGCGGCCCCAGGCGGGCATCAGCGAGGCGAGGTCGCCGGTCCGGCGGGCGAGCGCCACCTCCAGCGCCGCGGCGACCAGCTCGTCGCGTGGTTCGAGCCTGGCCTCTGCCGGGGACGCCGCCATCAGCAGGGCGCGCGCTGTGGTCGTCGACCCGCGGAACAGGGCGATCCAGCCGAGCAGCAGCCGGTGCCGCGCGGCTGCGGCCGTACCACCGAGGCGCACCTGCACCGCACGTTCGAGCACCGACTGAGCGACGTCGAGCTCGCCGCAGTGCACGGCGACCAGCGCGGCGAGCGCCGCCGGGGTGTCGGGCAGCAGCGCCGCCCGGTTGGAGGACTCGAGCAACGAGGCCGCACGGGCCAGCTGGGACAGCGCCGCGGTGGGCGATCCCGCCACGGAGTCGTAGACGCCCTTGCCCATCAGCTCCTCGGCCGACGCAAGCAGCGTCGGCGGGCGACCGAGGCGCCCTGGAACCGGCGGAGGACCCGGGGCGCAGGTGAGATCACCGAGGCCGGCCGGGACGGGCGGCCGGTCCAGCAGCGCGCGCGCCTCGTCCAGTGCCCCGGTGCCGATCAGCGCGGGCAGGGCGAGCAGCGCCGGCTGCCCCGACGGCTCGGCGGCACCCATCCAGCGGTACAGCTCGGCGCTGCGGCCCAGCAGCCCGCGGTGGGCCAGCACCGCGGCGGCGACCGTCCCGGCGCGGATCGCGTCCTCGGTATCCACCTGGTCGACAGCGGAGAGCACCTGGTCCGCCTGCGCCAGCGCGAGGTCGAGGTCGCCGGCCAGCATGGCCGCCTCCGCCCGACGCCCGGCCAGCGGCAGCGCGGGCGCCCCCGCCCGCACCGCCGCCTCGTACAGCCTGCCCGCGATGGGCGACCCGGACCGGACGGCCTCCTCGGCGCCCGCGACGAAGACCTCCGCCGCGCGGGACCCGCTCGCCTCGGTTCCGAGCATGTCCCGGGCCACCGCGAGCACACTGGCGCCCCGGTCGAGCTGGATCTCGGCGAGGGTTCGGCGCAGCTCCAGGCGCCGCGCGGCGGGGATACGGCGGAGGATCGCGGTGGCGACGATCGGGGGCAGGTTCCCCTCGGCGGTGAGATAGCCACCGGCCCTGGCCTCCTCGACGAGCTCCTCCACCTCGTCGATTCCGCCGCCCGCCGCGTCGGCGAGGCCAAGCAGCGGGCCGAGCACCTCGGTGTCGCGCGGGGCACCCAGGGCGAGCACGACAAGCAGTTCGCGGACCCGTCGTTCCAGGCCGTATGCGGCATAGCCGAGCTGCTGAAGGAGCGCGGCGGGTGGCTCGTCGGGGAGTCCATCGGCCTGTTCGAGGCGGGCCCGGTCGGCCGGGCCGACCTGGTCCAGCAGTGCCGCGAGCAGCCGGTCGACCAGCACGGGCAGGCCGCCGGTCTGCTCCAGAACGCGGTCGACCAGCGGCGCGGCCGGTCGTTCGCGCAGGAACCGGGCGGCGCGGGCGGCGACCCCGGTGCGGTCGAGCGGGCCGAGCACCACCGGAGGCGAGACCACGGCGAACGCGGCGGCCAACGCGGCCAGCTCCGGTCCCGAGGGCCACGGGCGGTGCGCGACGACGAGGCGGCGTGCCGGTTCGACGGCCAGCGCGCACAGCCTGTGCAGATCGGCGGCGGACAGCAGGTGTACATCGTCCACGACGAGCACGGCGTCGAGCCCGACCGGCCCGTCCCCGTTCGGCAGGGTGCGGAGCACCTCGAAGCCCGCGCCGCGGTACGCGGCGGCCAGTGTCTCGAGCAGGACGGTCTTGCCGTGTCCGGCAGGCGCGACCACGTCGACCAGTCGCGGGGCCTGCGGATCCGCGACGACCTCCCGGTACAGCCTCCGGGCGGCGGGCGCCCCCGCCAGCACCCCGTCCGGATCAGGTCGATCCGGGTCCGGGCCGGCCGAGGTTCGGGCCGCCACGCTCACTGCACCCCTTTCGCCTGTGGGTGCCTGCGCACCGGAGCGTGCGCGGGCACCCGTCCCCTGCGGCGTCCCCGGCGCGGCCCCGTTCCCGGTATCGCGCACAGGCTTGCGCCGCGCCTCTGCCCGGACTCACCCGATTGGGGTGGACAAAGCGAGCGTATCCGGTCCGGGCCTTCGACGATCACCGGTCCGGACTTCCCGAACGGGGGATTTCCTGCGCTCAACCGGTTAGACCGCCAGCAGCTCGGTTGAGGTGAGCCCGCGGGCGTCGAGCATCTCTCGGACCTCGCCGAGGTAGACGGGGTTCATCAGCAGCACCGTGCGCGGCCGACGCTGCACGAGATCGTCGGGGCTGCAGATGGGTAGCCCGAGCCCGCCCATGTAGTGGCCTTGCAGCCCCGGGTTGATGTCGACGACCGCCTGCACCATGTCGTCCGGCCGATCGGCCTGCCCGACGACCACGTTCAAGAAGGTGAGCCCCTTCGCCCCGCCGCCCCAGACGACGGCGGGGTCACCCTCGGCGGCACGCTCACCGAGCCAGACGCGCCACCGGCCGATCTGCTGCTCGACCCGGTCGGCGAAGCTGCGGCATGCGTCCCGCAGGGCCCGCAACTGGTCGCCGGGTAGCGCCACCGGCTCCACCCGGCGTGTGCCCAACCGGGCCTCGCCGACGATGTACTGGTCGGAGTAGGTGGACCGGACCGCGGGGTCGGCGAAGCCGAGGCCGGTGAGGAACCCGGCGAGCGTGGCCGGTGTGAAGTAGGAACAGTGCTCGTACTGCAGGTCCCAGAACGCGCCCTCGTCGAGGATGCGACCGAGGTCGGGAACCTCGGCGAGCAGCAGCGGGACCCCGCCATGGCGCATTCCGGCCACCACCTCGGAGCCGAACATGGCCAGCGCCGGAATGTGCTCGAGCGTGTGCCGGCAGACCACGGCCGCGGTCCCGGGTTCGATCATGGATGCGGCGAAGAACTCCGGCACCGCCCGCAGTCGTCCGGCCAGGTCTGCCGGTATCCGCTCCGGGGTGAAATGTGGGTCGATGCCGGTGACCCGCCCGGCCCCGGCGGCCAGCAGCGTCGCGGCGAAGTCGCCGGACCCGCAGCCGATCTCGACCAGGTCGCGGCCGGCCAGGTCGAACCGGGACAGCCAGTCCTTGGTGATCTCCTCGGCGTATGCGGCGAACCGGGGGGAGTGGTGCTGGGACTCCTCGTGGTGGCCGGTGTAGTCGAGCAGGCGCTCGTCGAAGGACCGGTTGAACACCAGCCCGCACCGCTCACACAGCACGAGCACCTGGTCCCCGACCGGGACCGACCGCGCCTGCTGCGGGTCGGGCAGTACCGCGGTGCCGTGCACGGGTAGACCCGGGAGGGAGAAGAAGGGCTCCGGGGACGCGGCGTCGCACGCCGGACAGCGGGTGAGCACGGTTCACCCTAGAACGAGCCCGGATCAGCGCGGCGGGCCCTCGGGGTCGGTGGAGGTATCCGCCGGTGCACCGCCGGTACCGAGCAGACGCCGCCACTCCCGCGGGGTCACGACGTCCGGGACGCTCTCGGTCCCGCGCTGCGCCGCGAGCACCTCGACGGCGCGCTCGGCGTCACCGCCGGCGTCGCGCCGCACCGTCCGGGCCAGTACCGGCCAGGTCTCGCCGCCGATCATCCCCACATCCTCGGCCTGGGTCAGCTCCTGGAAGCGGAGTACGGCCGCGGCGGTCAGCCGGTCGTAGCGTCCGCTGGGCGCCACCTCGCGCATCCCGGCGGCGCGCAGCAGATACTGGGCGGCCTGCACCTGCGGTCCGCGGTCGCCGGGCCGCAGCAAGGGCCAGGACTCCTTGTCCGCCTCGCCCTCCACCAGAGGTCGCCCCAGCCCACGCGCGACCTCGGTGCGCAGCCGCGGCAGCATGCCGTAGAGCCGGTCGCCGGGGCAGGCGGTGTTCTTGAAGTCGCGGTGGCCGTAGATCTCCGTCGGCCGGATGCCGTACCGGGAGCAGATCAAGACGCACAGTGCGCGCAGGCTGTCCCACAGCGCGCCTGGCGGGTTCACGCTGAGGTAGGTGCCCTCGTTCTCGATGCCGACGGCGACGACGTTCTGTCCGGTGCAGTGGGCGCCCTCGACCTGACGCTGCCCGGCCTGCAGGACCTCGAGGCTGCGATGGCGCCCCTCCAGCACGAAGCCGCCGCGGCTGACCGTGAAGTGCTGTCCGGTGTCCAGCCAGCCGCGCACGTCCATGTGGAACTTCTGGATCCCCCGGGCCAGCGACTCGGCGGAGCCCCGGCTGAGGTCGGCGACGTTCGGGGTCGCCGTGTGATGCACCAGGATCTTCACCGGCCGTTGATTCCAGATGGGCACGACCGCGCTGTTGGGGCGGGCGCCCCAGCCTGCGCAGTCGATGATCGCCGGGCCCGCGGGTGCCGCGGCCCATGCCCGGCCGCTGGCGATCGTGCCGCCGACGAGGCCGGTTCCGGCCAGTGTCAGTCCGCCGACCAGGAAGCTCCGCCGGGTAACTCCACCTCGAACCACGGTTCCCCCCGTGCGTGTCCGAACGGATTCACCAGCACCCTCCACCACAGCGGACCCGGACACAACCGGGTCGCCGAAATACGGCCGATCATGCGACTTCCGGCTTGTCGTGGTTACTGGCGAGTAATATACTCCGCGGTAAGTTACCGGCGAGTAGGCCGTGTCCGAGACGGTCCGCCGGACGAGCGAATGGCGGTGACGGTGGTGGGTCACTTCAGAAGCAACCTCCGCGACCTCGAGTTCAACCTGTTCGAAGTCTTCCGGGTGCAGGACCACCTGGGCTCCGGCCCGTTCGAGGGGGTCGACGTCGACACCGTGCGCGGCGTGCTCACCGAGCTCAACGCCGTCGCGACCGGTCCGCTCGCCGAGTCCTTCGCCGACGGCGACCGCAACCCTCCCGTCTTCGACGCCACCACCCATACGGTCACGCTGCCCCAGTCGGTGAAGGACGCCTACCGGCTTCTCTGGGACGGCGAGTGGTGGCGGCTCGGCCTGCCCACCGAGCTCGGCGGCTACGGCATCCCGCCGACCGTGCAGTGGGCCGCTGCCGAGCTGATCCTCGGGGCGAACCCGGCGATCTTCATGTACATGGCCGGGCCGAGCTTTGCGACCGTCGTCCACCGCAACGGCACCGAGCAGCAGAAGCGCTGGGCCGAGATCATGATCGACCGCGGCTGGGGCGCCACGATGGTCCTCACCGAGCCCGACGCCGGTTCCGACGTCGGCGCGGGGCGCGCCAAGGCGGTCCAGCAGGCCGACGGCACCTGGCACCTCGAGGGCGTCAAGCGGTTCATCACCTCGGCCGAGCAGGACATGACCGAGAACATCCTGCACCTGGTGCTGGCTCGCCCTGAGGGCCCCGGAATCGAGCCGAAGCCGGGTACCAAGGGCCTGTCGCTCTTCCTCGTGCCGAAGTTCCATTTCGACCCCGAGACCGGTGAGCCCGGTGGGCGCAACGGCGTCTTCGTCACGAACGTCGAGCACAAGATGGGCCTCAAGGCGTCCACGACGTGCGAGCTGACCTTCGGCCAGCACGGGACGCCCGCGGTGGGCTGGCTGCTCGGCGACGTCCACGACGGCATCGCGCAGATGTTCCAGGTCATCGAGTATGCGCGGATGATGGTCGGCACCAAGGCCATCGGCACGCTCTCGGCCGGCTACCTCGCCGCACTCGAGTACGCCAAGGAGCGCGTCCAGGGCGCCGACCTGACCAAGATGCTCGACAAGACCGCGCCCCGGGTGACCATCACGCATCACCCCGACGTGCGGCGCATCCTCATGCTGCAGAAGGCCTACGCCGAGGGACTGCGGGCCGTCTACACCTACGCCGCGACGTTCCAGGACCAGATCCGGCTCGGTGGCGACACCGCGCTCGCCGAGAAGGTCAACGACCTGCTGCTGCCGATCGTCAAGGGCGTGGGCTCGGAGCGGGCCACCGAGATGCTGCTGCTCTCGCTGCAGACCCTCGGCGGCTCCGGCTACCTGCAGGACTACCCCATCGAGCAGTACATCCGCGACTCGAAGATCGACTCTCTGTACGAGGGCACCACGGCGATCCAGTCGTTGGACTTCCTGTTCCGCAAGATCGTCCGGGACAACGGCCAGGCCCTCGGCCATGTCGCGCGCGAGATCCAGGGATTCATCGAGGCCGCCTCCGGCGACGGCAGGCTCAAGGAGGAGCGGGCGCTGCTCGCCGCGGCACTCACCGATGTGCAGGGCATGCTCGGCACGCTGACCGGTTACCTGATGGCGTCGGGGCAGGATCCGTCGAACCTGTACAAGGTCGGTCAGCACACCGTCCGGCTGCTGATGGCCGTCGGCGACCTGCTGATCGGCTGGCTGCTGCTGCGCCAGGCCGACGTCGCACTCACGGCACTCGGCGGTCAGGTGTCGGATCGGGACAAGGCGTTCTACGAGGGCAAGGTCGGCGCCGCCCGGTTCTTCGCCAAGTCCGTCCTGCCGCAGCTGTCCGCGCAGCGCGTGATCGTCGAGAACGCCGACAACTCGCTGATGGAGCTCCCGGAAAGCGCCTTCTAGACCCACCCCGTGAGTGCGTAACAGTGTTCTAACACTGTTACGCACTCACGGGTCGGCGTCAGCTCGCGATATAGGAATGCAGCTGCTCGCGCTCCTCCTCGAGCGAGTCGATGCGAGCCTTGACCAGGTCGCCGATACTGACGATGCCGCACAGCCGGTCGTCGACGACGACCGGCAGGTGCCGGATCCTGCGCTCGGTCATGACCCGGGCCAGGTCCACGGCGCTGTCGGTCGGCGAACAGGTCACCACGTCCCTGGTCATGATCTTCGTGACCGACAGCTCGAGTAGGGCGGGGCCGTGCTGGTGGAGCTGTCGCACGACATCGCGCTCGGACACGATTCCGACCAGTTGACCATGGTCCACCACCGGTAGGGCGCCGTAGTTGGTCTCGACCAGCCGGTTGATCACATCACCGACCGTGGCCGATGACCGGACCGTGGTCACCGCATCACCCTTGCTCCGCAGGACGTCCGCGATTCGCATACGAACCCCCCGATCTTCGATTCATGTCGTGAAGCCGAGGATACGGACTGTGAGCTAGGTCTCGGAAGCCCCTAACCGCGACCGGATGAAACGGACAGGAGAATCACTCTCCGCATACGACGGTCGGTGACGGGTTGTACTTGACCGTGCGCGTCTCGCGGCGGGTCTCACCGGTCTGGACGTTGCGCAGGGTTCGGGTGTCGGTCGCGGTGAAGCCGGGCGCGCCCTGGCTCGGGATACACGGCTTGCCCGCGGGGATCGTCACGGTATTGGGCGATGTCGGGTTGGTCCGCGGCCCGGTGGTCGAGGTGACCTCGTAGCGCTTGGTCCCGAACATCTTGACGGTGAGGCTGTGTGGGGTCCAGATCGTCTGGATCAGCACGCCCGTCGGGCCGTCGTTCCGGAATCTCAGGTCGATGAGGTCGTCGAAGACCGTCGCCTCGCGCGCGACGGGATAGCGGCTGATGTAGTAGCTGTGCTCCCGGTGCGCGACGTCGACCATCCCGGCGAAGTACGCCGCGTTGTAGAGCGTGGTCGCCACCTGTGAGACACCGCCGCCGATCCCACGCGCCGGGTGTCCATCCTCGATGATCCCGGCCTCGACGTACCCGTTGGCCGCGTTGCGGGGGTTGGTGGCGGCGTTGAGGCTGAACGTTTCGCCCGGCTTGACGATCGTGCCGTTGATCTGCTCGGCCGCCCGGCGGATGTTCCTCCCGGAGTCCGCCGCGAACCCGCCGGTGGTGAACGAACTGATCTCGCCGACGATCCCCATGTTGTTGAGCTGCTCGGTGGTGAGCTTGGCCGGCTGCTCGGCATAGACCGCGGTGATGGAGCGGGGGCCGTCCTGACTGGTCACGACGGTGAGCAGATCCTTGAGTGTGGCCTCGTAGTCGACGCCCCGGCCGTCCTGTGACGGCACGACGACCGGCGACCCCGAGGAGAGGTCGATCGAGGCGTCCTTCCCCGGCCTCTCGGTCGCCGCGAGCTGTGGCTTCAACGCATCGGAGACGGTCTGAATGTTGATCTCCGGCACCAGTTTGGGGGAAGCGGCCGGGTCCGCACGGAAGCTCAGCGCCGACGCGATGACCTGTGGCGTCAGGGTGGCCTGCGCTCCCTCACCGGCGATCGTCACGGATGCGGACACGGCGGGGGTGGCGACCGTGTCGATGGCCTGCTGGACATCGGCGACGGTGCTGATCGGAGACAACGAGATCAGCGGCAGCTCGACCGGACGGCCGCTCGCCCAGTCGCGTTCGAGCGCCGTGACCGCTGCGGCCACATCGAGCTGACGGCCGTTGGCCGGCTCCACCGGGACCGGGGTGAGGCCCTCGAAGCGCACATCGCCCTCGGTGGGCGGGATGTCCACCAACGGCGCGAGCTGCTCCATCGCGGTGGTGACCGACCGCTCGTCGGCCGAGTTGACGACGCCGACCTCTCGGGTGGTGAAGAACGAGATGATCCGGGTGATCGGGTTGAGCGGCTGCGACCCGGCCTGGTCCAGCGTGGCGGTCCAGTCGACCTTCAGTCCCGCCGTGCGCGGATCGACCTCGCTGTGGACGTCGCCCGCGACGACCGTGATGGGTTGTCTGGTCCGGGGCTCGATCGCCGCGCGCAACGTCTGCTCGGCGTCAGCCCGGCTCAGACCGCCGACCTCCAGCCCGGCCACCGTGACCCCGCGCGGCACGCTGCCGAGACTGATCAGCACGTCTGCGGCGTACAGGGCGGCGAGCAGGCCGACGACCGCCGCGCCGATCAAGAGCCGCTTCCGCCGGCGCGGACGTCCTTCACCCGGGGAGGGCGGGTTGCCGGGGCCGAGGACCCGGATCTGCTCGGTCGGCTGCTCCATGCCACCGCCCGCGCCGCGGGCGACGATCCGCTCGGTCGGCTGCTCGGGCACCTGGTCGGTGGCCGCACGGACTGAGATCACCTGTGTTGCGGCGGCGTCCAGAACATCTGCCCCAGCGGCCGCAGCCGGCCGGGCCTGGGCGTCCGCCGCGGTACCCGGGTCAGGGGCCGGCTGCGAGCTGACGGCGGCGAACACCTGAGTGGGCGGCTCTACCGTGGCCGCCTCGGAACGGGGGGCCGGAGCCGGGGTCGTGGGTGGAGCCGTGGCGGCGGGGGGCGTCTGCGCGGCAGGCCGCGGCTTCGGTGCCGCCGTCGACCCGAGGGCGGCCGGAGGTTCGGGAGCAGGGGTGGCGGGCGCCGCCGCGGCGTCCGGCGGCGCCGGTTCCGCAGGAGTGTCCGGCGCCGCCGGCGGCACGGGCCCCGCCGCGGCCTCCGCAGGAGCCACAGGTTCCGCGGGAGGGTCAGGCTCCGCCGGCGCGGCACCGGTTCCGCGTGGCGCATCGCCGGGTGTCTCGCCCGTGGCCCGATCGGTGGGCGCGGCATCGCCCGCGGCCGAACCGGACTCGGCCGCGGTCTGGGCGACCCCGCCACGCTCCCCGGAGCCGTCGTCTGCGACCTCGGGAGTGGACGACTCGCCGGAGGGTACGGGAGTGCTCGTCGGTTCGGTGGCCGCCTCCGATGCCACAGGCTCACCCGGATCGGCCTCGCCGGCCTCGGAGGCCTGCTCGGCCCCCGGCGTGGACGGTCGGGGGGCGCTCTCGGTCGGCGTCGCCGCGCCGGTGGTCGCGTCGGCCGGCTCGGTCTGCGCCCCCTCCCCGGTCTGCGCCCCCTCCTCGGTCTCGGCTGCCGACGTCTGGCGCTGCGTCACCTCGCCGGGCGAGGCTTGGCGCTCGGACATGAACTCCGTTTTCCCCTCTTCACCGAACACTCGGCCGGCCGAAGCCAACCGTCATAGATAAAGGCCGGTCCCGTGCTCGGTGCGCTCGGCAGCGACCGCATGCAGGTCCCGCTCCCGCATGACCAGGTAGGGAACCCCCTGCACCTCGACCTCGTACTGGTCCTCCGGACTCAGCAGCACCCGATCCCCCACCTTCACGGTGCGGACGTGCTGACCGACCCCGAAGACCTCTCCCCATATCAGACGCTTCGCGACCTGTGCGGTTGCAGGTATGACGATCCCTGCGCTGCTCCGCCGTTCACCGCTGCCCTCGACAATGCGGACCATCACGCGGTCGTGCAGCATCTGGATCTCAAGTCGTGGGTCCGGCACCGGGCTGATGCTACGGCCCGACGACCGGGCCGCATCCGCCGCCCGCGCTCATCCGACAGCCGCGACGCCCGGAACATGGAACGCCCCGCGAGGCTGCCAGGTCGGGGGTCCGACAGCACCGCGGGGCTATCAGGTAATCGGCCGGGTGGCCGGGCACGTTACGTTACCCAGCTCGACAGCAAGATCTCACCCATTCGTCGCAACTGCCGCATCAGGTGTGTGTGAGCAGATAGCGGCCGAAATGCGGGACGGTGAAGGCGATCTGGCCGCGCTGCGCGGAGAACACCAGACCCTTCTTCAACAGGCTGTCCCGCGCCGGTGAGAGCGACGACGCCTTGCGCGAGAGATGCTCGGCGATCCCAGCGGTGACGACCGGCTCGTCCCGGCCGCCGGTCAGCTCGGCCATGGCCCGCAGGTACTCCCGCTCGGCGGGGGTGGCCCGCTCGAAGCGCGACCCGAAGAACCCAACGGCCAGCTCGGCCTCGGCCTCGGGCGCCGCCACCGCGATATCGGTGGCGGTGATCGGGTTGGCCGGCGCCGCGTCCCAGGCGGCCTTGCCGTAGGCCTGGACGAAGTAGGGGTAGCCGCCGGAACGCTCGTACAGCGCCTCGAGCGCGTCGTCGTCGATCCCGGCACCCTCGCGCCGGGCCGGGGCGAGCAGCGCGAAGTCGGCGTCGGAACGATCGAGCTGGCCGATCCGGGCGTAGGCGAACAGGCGCTCGGAATACGACTTCGACGCGGAGAGCACCGCGGGCAGGTGCGGTAGCCCGGCCCCGACGACCACGAGCGGGGCGCGCGACTGCGACAGTTCATGGCACGCCGCGCACAGCGCCGAGATGTCGCCCGGCCGCAGATCCTGCATCTCGTCGATGAGCAGCGCGACCCCGGTACCGACATCGGCCGCGAGCTCGGCGACGTCGGTGAGCAGCTCGACGAGATCGATCTCGATATCGCCGGAGTCGGCCCGCCCGTGCTTGACCGGTACGTCGATACCCGGCTGCCAACGGTCCCGCAGCTTCGCCCCATCGGGGGCCGAACGCAGGGCGAATGCCTTCAGCACGCCGAGCACGTCGTCGATCCGGTCGGGGGCGCGGTGCCGCACGGCGAGGTCGCGGATGGCGCGGTGCAGCGCGGCCGACAGCGGGCGCCGCAGATCGGCCTCGGGCCGGGCCTCGATCTTGCCGGCTCCCCAGCCGCGGTGCAGCGCCATCGATCGCAGCTCACCCAGCAGGACCGTTTTCCCCACCCCACGGAGCCCGGTGAGCACCAGGCTGCGCTCGGGGCGTCCGCGAGCGACGCGCTCGAGCACGACCTCGAACGCGGTCAGCTCCTTGTCCCGCCCAGCGAGCTCCGGGGGCCGCTGACCGGCACCGGGAGCGAAGGGGTTGCGCACCGGGTCCATGAATCGAACGGTATCCGGCCGTCTTGACCAGAACCTAGATTTCGCTATCGACCCCGATGTCGTGTCGTCGATCGCCATCGAGGGCAGGCCGATGCGGGGGCTCGGTGCCGCACCGGGCGCCGGCGTGACGGTGTCGAGCGGGCGGCTCGACCCGACGACCGATTCGGCTTTCTACGATTATCTTGTGCTTTTACTAGGTATCCGAATAGAGACCTGATCTGGTTCTCTGGAGCGATGAACGTCGACGGATCCGAGATCGTCACCGAGGGGACCGGCTGGCACGAGCAGCTCGCCGACCACGCCGAGATCGCCGTGAGCTTCTCGGTCACCGGAAGAGACCGGGCAAGCGCGGTACGCGATCTCGGACGAGCCATGGCCGCGGCCGAACCGGCCATGTCCCGCCCGGGGGTGAAGATCCGTAGCCGTCGGCTGTGGGTGCGAACCGAATGGCGCGGGCGGCGGCCCGCGGGCTGCCGCGTCGGCGAGGACGTCGCGCTGCTCGTCACGGACGTGCCGGCGCTCGAGAACATCCTGAACGCGCTGATCACTGCGGAACCCACCACACTGAGCGGTCCGCACTGGACGCTCGAGGACCCGTCGGTGGCGCTGCGCGCGGCGCAGCACAATGCGGTGACCGACGCCCGGCGACGGGCCGAGGGCTACGCGGCGGCGCTGGGCGGCACCCTCGGCCCGCTTCGCCGGCTCGTCGAGGCGCCCGACCACGGGCTGCCGGTGGCCTTCCGCGCGGCGCACGCCGAGGCGGCCGTCGTCGACGTGCAGGAGCTCGGGCTCGAGCCCGAACCGGTCCGGGTCACCGCGCGCTGTACCGCGACCTGGGCACTGGGCTGATCCGGGTCAGGGACCCGGGCACCGCGGCCGGTCGGCCGGATCGACGATCTCGCCCTCGATCACGAGTGGCGTCGCGGTTCCGGCCGTTCCGGTCTCCGGTTCGCTCGCCACCTCACCGTCGACGACCGTCGCATCCGACCGGATCCGCGCGGTCTTCAACTCGGGGTTGCGCCGTTCCGCGGCCCGCACCAGCCGCCGCCGGACCAGCGCCCGGGTCGGCGGCAGCACCAGCAGCAACCCGGCCAGGTCGGTCACCAGCCCGGGCACGAACAACAACAGGCCGCCGATCGCGACGAGCATGCCGTCGGTGAGCTCCGCGTGCACCACCCGTCGATGCAGCATCGCCTCCTGCAGCGCCCGCACGGCCCGCACACCCTGGCGCCGGGCGAGCAGGAGCCCGACCACCGAGCTCACGGCCAGCACCAGCAGCGTCCAGCCCGCGCCGATCCAGGAACCGAGCGCGACCAGGGCGACGATTTCGACCACGAGGTACAGCAGCACGAACGGCATACCCGTACAACGAGCGAACGGCCGTTGGTGATCCCGACTCGATCACCAGGTCAGCGCGACGCCCGGATCCTCCAGCAGGGCACCGACATCGGCGAGGAACCGCGAGCCCTGCTCGCCGTCGACCAGCCGGTGGTCGAAGGACAGCGCGAGCTGGCACACCGTCCGCACGGCGAGCTCGCCGTCGACCACCCAGGGGGTCGGCTTGATCGCACCGACCGCGAGGATCGCCGCCTCCCCGGGGTTGATGATCGGCGTCCCGGTGTCGACCCCGAACACGCCCACGTTGGTGATCGTGAAGGTGCCCCCCACCAGGTCGGCGGGCGGCGTCGTCCCGGCCCGGGCGGTGTCGGTCAGCTCGGCGAGCGCGGTCGCCAGCCCGTGCAGATCGAGCGTGTCCGCGTCGCGGATCTTCGGGACGATCAGTCCCCGCGGGGTGGCCGCCGCGATGCCGAGCTGCATCCGGTCGTAGTAGACGATCTCTCCGGCCGCCTCGTCCCAGTGCGCATTGATCTGCGGGGTGCGTCGCGCCGCCAGGCACACCGCCTTGGCCACGAACGCCAGCGGGGTGAGCTTCACGCCGCTGAACAGCCGGGATGCCCGCAGCCGGTCGCGCAGCGCCATCGTTGCGGTGACGTCGACGGCGAGGAACTCGGTGACGTGTGGCGCGGTGAAGGCGCTCGACACCATCGCCGCTGCGGTCGCCTTGCGGACCCCGCGAATCGGCTCGCGCCGCACCCCGGCCGGTGCGGCGACGCCAGCGGCCACGGCGGGCTCGCGCGTCGCGGCCGCCTGGACGTCCTCGCGGGTGATGATCCCGCCGGCGCCGCTGCCGGGCACCGAGCGCAGATCGACGCCGAGGTCGCGGGCGAGTCGGCGAACCGGCGGCTTGGCCAGCGGAACGGCGTCGCCATGATCATCGATTGGGCGGGCGGGGTCGCGGGATTCGCGGCCGACGGCTCCCATATGACGATCTTGATCGGGAGCCGCCTGCGGTCCGGCGGCCGAAGGCTTCGACTGCGCCACGGGCGGAGCGTGACCGGGCGCCCGACGGCGGGGACGGCGCGCGACCGTCCCCTGCCGGGGCCCATAGCCGACCAGGGTGGCGATCCGTCCGCCCGCCCCGGCCTCGCCGATCACCGGCCCCTCGGTGGCGGGCGCCGCGTCCGTCGTCTCGATCGCGATGATCGGGGCGCCCACCTCGACCGTCTGGCCTGGCTGGACGAGCAGCTCGCCGACGGTCCCGGCGAACGGCGAGGGCAGCTCGACGGCCGCCTTCGCCGTCTCGATCTCCACGATGATCTGGTTGACGGCGACCTCGTCGCCCGGCGCCACCCGCCAGGCGACCACCTCGGCCTCGGTCAGTCCCTCACCGACGTCCGGCATCCGGAACTCACGCCGCATGGTGATCACCATGCCAGCGCCCGGTCCACGGCGTCGAGCACCCGGTCGAGATCGGGCAGATAGTCGTCCTCGCACTTCGACGGCGGATACGGCGTGTCGAAGCCGGTCACCCGCAGCACCGGCGCCTCCAGCGAGTAGAAGCATTCCTGTTGAACCCGGGCCGCGACCTCGGCCGTCACCGACGCCTCCGACGGGGCCTCCGAGACGGCGACGAGCCGCCCGGTGCGTCGCACCGACGCGAACACCGGATCGAGGTCGAGCGGCGAGAGCGCGCGCAGGTCGATCACCTCGAGATCGATCCCGTCGGGCTCCGCCGCGGTCGCGGCGTCCAGACAGGTCCGCACGAGCGGCCCGTAGCTCGCCACCGTGATCGACGTGCCGGACCGCACGACCCGCGACGCGAGCAGCGGCAAGGCCGGGCCCGCCTCCGGGTCGACCTCACCCTTCTCCCAGTACCGTCGCTTCGGCTCGAAGAAGATCACCGGATCGTCGGTCTCGATCGCCTGCTGGATCATCCAGTAGGCGTCCGACGGGTTCGAGCAGGCGACCACCTTCAGGCCCGCGACGTGCGCAAACAGCGACTCCGGCGACTCGCTGTGATGTTCGACGGCGCCGATCCCGCCACCGAACGGGATCCGCACGACGACCGGCATCGGAACCCGGCCCTGCGACCGGAACCGCAGCTTGGCCAGCTGGGAGACGATCTGATCGAAGCCCGGGAAGACGAAGCCGTCGAACTGGATCTCACACACCGGACGGAACCCACGGATCGCGAGACCGACCGCGGTACCGATGATTCCCGACTCCGACAGCGGCGTATCGAGCACACGCTGCTCACCGAAGTCCTTCTGCAGGCCGTCGGTGACCCGAAAGACGCCGCCCAGCTTGCCGACGTCCTCCCCCATGATCAGCACCTTCGGGTCGCGTTCCATCGCGGCGCGCAGGCCGTCGGTGAGCGCCCTCGCCAGGGTCAGGCTGACCATCTCACGCCTCCTCGGTCTGGAACGACGCGTGGTAGGCCAGGAACTCGTCGCGCTGCGCCTCCAGCAGCGGGGAGGGTTCGGCGTACACCTCGGAGAAGATCCGGTCCGGCGCGGGTTCGGGCATCGCGACGCAGAACTCACGCAGCCGCGCGGCGAGCACATCGGCCTCGGCGGCCACCTCGTCGAAGAACTCGCCCTCGACGTGGTGCTCTCGGACGAGGTTCACCCGCACCCGCTCGATGGGGTCCTTGAGCTTCCACAGCTCGAGCTCGTCGGCGAGCCGGTAGCGGGTCGGATCATCGGAGGTCGTGTGGGCGTCCATCCGGTAGGTGTAGGCCTCGACGAGCACCGGCCCGTTACCCGTGCGGCATTCCTCCAGCGCCCAGCGGCTGACCGCGAGGCAGGCGAGCACGTCGTTGCCATCCACCCGGATACCGGGAAAGCCGTACCCGCGGGCGCGTTCGTAGAGCGGCACCCGGGTCTGCCGCTCCAGCGGGACCGAGATCGCCCACTGGTTGTTCTGGCAGTAGAACACGACCGGCGCGTCGTAAGCCGCCGCCCACACGAAGCCCTCGTGCACGTCACCCTGCGAGGTGGCGCCGTCGCCGAAGAAGCACATCGTCGCCTCGGCCGTCTCGGGGTCCCCGACCTTGCCCTCGAAGCGCTGGCCCATCGCGTAGCCGGCCGCGTTGAGGCACTGGTTACCGATGACGATCGTGTAGAGGTTGAAACCGGTCTTCCTCGGATCCCAGCTCCCGTGGTCGGTGCCGCGGAAGATGCCGAGCAGCTCCGTCGGATCGATGCCCCGGCACCAGGCGACACCGTGCTCGCGGTAGCTGGGGAACGCCATGTCCGTGGGGCGCATCGCCCGGCCCGCGCCGATCTGCGCGGCCTCCTGGCCGAGCAGCGGAACCCAGATGCCGAGCTGGCCCTGGCGCTGCAGCGCGTTGGACTCCCGGTCGACGCGCCGGACCAGAACCATGTCGCGGTAGAGCGACTTCAACGCCGCCACGTCGACGTCGTCGACGTAGCCGTCGAACCGTGGGTCGGAGATTCGCTGCCCCTCCGGGGTGAGCAACTGGACGAGTTCGGGCCCACCCGCATCGGTCCCCCGCAAACCGGCGAGCACCTGCTCGCGGCTTGGGCGGGACCGGGGATCGGCGGGTACCCAGGCCTGGGGTTGCGACACGGCTGCCTCCTCGTGCTCACGACCCGGACCGCTCTTGGCGGCCCCGGCCGACCGGGCCACCTCACCAGGGTCGCGGCGCAGGTGACCCGGCACTCGACTGTGTGTTCGTCACCCCGATCCTGGCACGGCGACGGCCCACAGGGCGGATCGTCCTCATCACAACACTGTTACCGAATGTCGGGCTTCCGACCTTCTCCGAGGCGTTCAGCGGGATGAGCCCGGCCGCCGCTGGACGCCGGCCACCCCCTTGACCTTGTCCGCTGCCCCACTGATCTGTCCCGAGTACTTACCCTTGGTCTGCTTGTCCACGAACTGCGCCGCCTGGTCGACGAGCCGGGCGGCCTTGTCGGGATTCTTACGCGCATACCGACGGGCGGCCTCGGCCGCGGTGGCCAAGACGGTGATCCTTCTGAGCAGCGACATCATGTCCTCCTTGCAGCCATGAGGTTTCGATCATCGAACGAGCGGCGGCCTCGTCCGGTTCCGCGCCCGGGTTCCGTCCGGACGAGGAACCTCACCGCGGCACTCGACCGAGGAGATAGAACTCCGGGTTGGGGCGCAGCGCCATCAGATGCGCCAGGCGGTTCGACATGGCGAACAACGCGGCGATCGAGCCGATGTCCCAGATCTCCTCGTCGGTGAGTCCCGCGGCGCGTGCGTCGTCGAGTTCGGCCTCGGTGAGGGCCGCCGAGTCGGTGGCGACCAGCAGCGCGAGATCGACGATCGCGCGCTCGCGCGGGCTCAGCTCGACCGCGTACGGGTTGGTCGCGACCCGGTCGGCGATCTCCGGGTCCTTCGCCCGCACCCGAAGGATCGCGCCGTGCGCGACGACGCAGTACGTGCAGTGGTTGGCCCCCGACGTCGCGACCACCACCAGCTCGCGTTCGGCCTTGCTCAGGCCCTCGGACGACTCCATCAACGCGTCGTGATAGTCGAGGAAGGCACGCAGCTCATCGGGACGGCGACCCAACGCGCGAAAGATATTCGGGACGAATCCGGACTTCTGCGCGATCGGCTCGAGGCGCTGGCGCAGATCCTCGGGCAGATCCTCGAGTTCGACGATTCCGAACCGGCTGACCGGATGTTCATCGTTCATGACGGCGACGGTAGCCTGTCGCGGCACGTCGCTCCGGATCCGGCTCTCAGGCACCTTCCCGTCTCACCCGCCGCTCACCTTTGCGCGGCCGCGAGCCACCAGCGGTGGGCAGTCGTACGACCTGACCGGGGGCGGACCGGTCGCCCTGCTCGCCGGCCACCACCAAGGCGTTCGCCCGATACAGCACGCTCAGCAGGCTCGGCGCGCGGGACGGCCGGGCACTCGTCCCGACGACCGCGACCAGTCGTGGCGCGACCGCGGCGAGCAGCAGCCGGTCGACGCCGTGTTCGGCGGCACCGAGCAGGATGACCACGTCGGCCACATCCGGCCCGGGGAGCTTCTCCAGCAGCCGATCCGCCGCCACGAGCGACACGAGCCCGAAGCCACCCCGGCCCGAGCGGCTCTCCGCCTCCCACTCGGCGGCCAGCATCGGTGCGTCGGCGCGCAGCACACCGAGCAACTCGGCGCAGCGTTGCTCGTCGCGTTGCTCGCGACGGGCGGCCGCCAGCGCCTCCACCGCGACCCCGTAGCCCGCCGCGTCCCGCGCGCGCAGGGCCTTCGCCGCTTGCCGATGCTCAGGCGCCATGAACTGAGCCGGGACCAGCCCGGCCAGCTGATCGGCGTATCGGTCGAGCTCGATCGCCGCCTGCTCGGGAAATCCGTGCTCGGCGTAGTCGATGATGTCGGCGATGATCCGCTCGGCCACGGTGAGATCGGGCACCGTGATCGGCGAGTTCGGATGCAGGAACAGCACGTCGTGGCGGAGGGCGCTCACCGCGCGAGCGGCCGCGCCGACCCGGCTCAGCGCGTCGGCCAGCTCGGCCAGTTCGCCGACGTCGCGCGGCTCTGGGACGCCGATCTCGCGGCATCCGGCGTCGATCACCGTGAGTCGCCCGGCGAGCTCGACATGCTCCAGGACGCGGCGCACCTGCTCGACACTCTCCGGGACGACGCCATCGACCAGGAACTGCCGCAGCACGGGCTGGACGTCACGCTGCTGCACCGACCGGAAGTACGTCCGGGGGCGGCCACCGGACTGCAGGAACGCGAGGTACCGGCGCAGCAACCCGACCGAGTCCGCGGGCAGCGGGCCAAGGACGGTGACCGGTGCTCCGGTACGCGCGCGCTCGGCTGCGCCGGCCTGCGCGATGTCCTCGACCAGTCGCTCGAACGCGGCCCGGTGCCTGCTGTGAACGAGGTCGGACAGCAGTCCCCACGTCCAGTTCCCCTCGGTCCGGGGGCCGAGCGCCCGCAGCGCCCGGTCGGCGGCGCGGGCGACGTCGGTCACCGCGGACCTGCGCTCGGGTGCGAGGTCGACGAGCAGTCCGGGAAGCAGGTCGATCGTGGTGCCGGTGGCGCCCAGCTGGGCGCGTCGGCAGAGCTCGTCGACCTCGGCGAGGCCGGGCAGCCGCTCCGGGGAAGGCAGTCGCTGGTCGCGCCGGGAGTGCCGCGACTCGGTGGCGGTCGCGAGCAGCCTGCGCAGTTCCCGCTGCTCGGCGGGGGACAGCGCGGGCAACGCGTCCAGGCAGCGGTGACCGGCCTCGGCGGGCAGCGCCGCGCGCAACGCGCCGAGCTCACCCAGGTCGGTCGCCGTGACGACGATCCGGAACCCGTCGGCGAGCAGGTCGGTCACGACCGTGCCGACCGCCTCCGTCGCGAATCCCTCGAGTACGACCAAATTGGTCGCCGCCACGGCGGCCACGAGCGACCCGCCGTCCCCGACGGGGGGATGCGGCCGCGGCGGAGCGTCCCCGACGGAGTCGGCGATCTCCTCGGCGAGTCTGCGCAGTCCGGGCGGCGCGGCGCCGGCCTCGATGGTCTGACGGATCTGCGCGCAGGCGGCCTCGGTGACCTCGGTGTCGCCGGCTTCGGCGAGCTTCTCGACAAATGCGATCAGGTGAGCGTCGTCGATGACGCTCACCGGTCCGACACGCACCATCTGGGTCACCTCCGCCCTGACACCGCGACGGTCGCGGTCAACCCGTGTATCGCGTTGATCGTCGGAATGTTCCGTCCCGTCGGCACACGCCTGCAATCATGCGACACCGGCGAGCTACACGGAGTGTGATCTGCTCGGGCCACCGACGTCACCCGATCGAGTATCCCGAGCAGCGCGGCAACGATCAACACGACCTGCCCGCCACCGACGATTCGGATGCTGCCGATCACCGACACCACTCTCGACCCCGGCGGCCGGGTCGTTGCGTCCGGCCCGATGGAGCGGATGACTGTCGCGGGGCAGGTGAGGACACCGGCACACAGTGGGACCCGTCGCGATCTCGCGACGGGTCCCAGCAGGTCAGCGATACCTGTGAGTGCGTAACAGTGTTCTAACACTGTTACGCACTCACGGGGCTACATACCCAGGCGGAGCTTGAGCGCCTCCAACTCGTCACGCATGGAGGTCGGCAGCTTCGAGCCCACCTTCTCGAACCACTCCTCGATCAGCGGAACCTCGGCCTTCCACTCCTCGGTATCGACCACCACCGCCGCCTCGACGTCCTCACGCGGGACGTCAAGGCCGTCCAGGTCGAGCGCTTCCACGGTCGGGACATAACCGATCGCGGTCTCGGTCCCGGCAGCCTTGCCTTCCATCCGCTCGATGGCCCACTTCAGAACGCGGCTGTTCTCGCCGAATCCGGGCCACAGGAACCGGCCGTCCTCGCCCCGGCGGAACCAGTTCACGTAGAAGATCTTCGGCAGCTTTCCGGCGTCGGCGCTCTTGCCGATGTTCACCCAGTGCTGGAAGTAGTCGCCGACGTTGTAGCCGAGGAACGGCAACATCGCCATCGGGTCGCGACGGACCTGCCCCAGCCCACCCGCCGCGGCGGCCGTCTTCTCACTCGACATCGTCGCGCCCATGAACGTGCCGTGCTGCCAGTCGCGGGCCTCAGTGATCAGCGGGACGGTCTCCTTGCGCCGGCCCCCGAACAGGATCGCCGAGATCGGGACGCCCTTCGGGTCGTTCCACTCCGGCGCCACGACCGGGCACTGGCTGATCGGCGTGCAGTAGCGCGAGTTCGGGTGTGCGGCGGGCTGGTCCGAATCGGGGGTCCAGTTCTCGTTCTTCCAGGAGGTCAGGCGCTGCGGGTCGCCCTCGAGCCCCTCCCACCAGACGTCGCCGTCGTCGGTCAGCGCGACGTTGGTGAACAGCGAGTTCCCCTGCTCGATGGTGCGCATCGCGTTGGGGTTGGTCTTCCAGTTGGTGCCGGGGGCGACCCCGAAGAAGCCGTACTCGGGGTTGACCGCGTAGAGCCTGCCGTCCTCGCCGAACCGCATCCACGCGATATCGTCACCGATGGTCTCGGCCCGCCAGCCGGGGATGGTGGGCTGCAGCATCGCGAGGTTGGTCTTGCCGCAGGCGCTCGGGAACGCGGCCGCGACGTAGTAGACCTTGTCCTCGGGGCTGATCAGCTTGAGGATCAGCATGTGCTCGGCGAGCCAGCCTTCGTCGCGGGCCATCACCGACGCGATGCGCAGGGCGTAGCACTTCTTGCCCAGCAACGCGTTGCCGCCATAGCCGGAGCCGTAACTCCAGATCTCACGGGTCTCCGGGAAGTGCGTGATGTACTTGGTCTCGTTGCACGGCCAGGGCACGTCGTGCTGGCCCGGCTCCAGCGGGGCGCCGACCGAATGCAGAGCGGGAACGAAGTTCTCCCCAGCGGGGCCGTCGAGCAGGGGCAGCACCGAGGCGCCCATCCGGGTCATGATCCGCATCGAGCAGACCACATACTCGGAGTCGGTGATCTCCACGCCCAGTTTCGGGTCCTCGGCGTCGAGCGGGCCCATGCAGAACGGGATGACGTACATCGTGCGACCGCGCATACAGCCGCGGTAGAGGTCATTGAGGATGGCCTTCATCTCGCCCGGATCCATCCAGTTGTTGGTGGGTCCGGCGTCGGCCTCGTCGACCGAACAGATGAAGGTGCGTTCCTCGACCCTGGCCACATCCTCGGGATCGGAGACAGCCCAGAACGAGTTCGGTTTCTTCTCCTCGTCGAGTTTCACGAACGTCCCTGCCTCGACCAGCCGGGAGGTCATACGGTCCCACTCGGCATCCGAGCCGTCGCACCACTCGATCCGGTCGGGCGTGGTCAGCTCCGCGACCTCACGAACCCAGGACAGTAAGCGAGCGTTGGTCGTGGGCGCGTTGTCGATCCCTGGCACGGTCGCTGCAGTCATATCTGTCCTGTCTCCTACCTGGGCCGGGCCCTTCGCCCGCCGCGGGAATGCTGACGCCCACCCAGGCCGCTGTCCGGACCTGGGTGTGATGGGAAGGAATAAAGCGAGGCTACCCGGGACGCGCCGGATGACCCACCACGAG
This sequence comes from Pseudonocardia hispaniensis, assembly GCF_042658695.1. Lineage (NCBI taxonomy): Bacteria > Bacillati > Actinomycetota > Actinomycetes > Pseudonocardiales > Pseudonocardiaceae > Pseudonocardia > Pseudonocardia hispaniensis. The sequence continues at coordinate 163,024 of NZ_JBHSQW010000035.1, forward strand.
TGGTGTCGAATGACTCACAGGACCGATCATGTAATCGATTCAGAAGACGAGTTTGCCCACATTTCGCTGATCAAACTCCGCTCGATCGGCGACCGGTGCGACGTCCGACACGCTCATCGGGGCGCGCGGGCGCTCCCGCGCTCCGGGTTCACCCCGCGAACGGTCTGTCGAGCGACGCTCCCGCCATCACGGCGGCAGTGGGGCGCCGTGCGAACCGCGACTCGCGCACGGGAATACCCCGACTCGCGCACGGGAATACCACGACTCGGTCGCGGAAATACCGCGACTCGCGGGGAGAGGTCGGCGGGGTCAGCGGCCCCGGGAGACCGAGGACATGTTGAAGTCCGGTACCCGCACCGGCGGCATCGCCGTGCGGGTGAACCAGTCCTTCCATTCCCGCGGCAGAGCGGCCGTCGTCGAGCCGACCTCCGAGGCGCGGCGCAGCACGTCCAGCGGGGAGTAGTTGAACCGGAAGTTGTGGTCCACCTCGGCCACCACCTCGCCACGTTCGATGAGGTAGACCCCGTCGCGGGTGAGGCCGGTGAGCAGCAGAGTCGTCGGGTCGACCTCGCGGATGTACCACAGGCAGGTCAGCAGCAGGCCGCGCTCGGTGCCCTTCACCATCTCCTCGATCGAGCCCGCCGACCCCGTCGGACCGCCGGTGAGCAGCAGGTTCTCGCCGACCGGGGCGAACTGAGCGCCCGAGCTCCGGTACTGCTGCGCCTCGGCCCGGGAGTAGGCCAGCTCATGCACGACGCCCTCGGACACCCAGTCCACACGGCGCAGCGGGGCGCCGTTGTCGAACACACTGATCCCGTCGCCGGAGCGGGTGGTGACCAGGAACGGCTCGTATTCCAGCCCGGATGCGACCGGATCACTGGTCAACGTCAGCGGCAGGTCGGTGAGCCGCTCCCCGATCCGCGGGCCGTCCGGCCCGGCCAGCGCGCTACGCCCCTCCTGGGCGGCCCGGCCCTCCATCGACCAGCACAGGTACACCATCAGATCCGCCATCGCCGAGGGCGGAAGCACCGTCTCGTAGCGCCCCGGGGGCAGCTCGACCCGCTTGGTGCCCCAGTCGAGGCGGCGGGCGGCATCCGCGGCGAGCGCGACGACGTCGACGTCGGTGAAGTCCCGGCTGGCGGCGCCGGTCCAGGCCGACCGGACCAGGTCCGGGCTCTTGACGTTGAGCTCGACCGAGCCGTTGGGCTGCACCCAGCGCCTGCGCACCCCCGCCGACGTGCCCAACCACACGGTCGTCAGCGAATGGCTGGCGAAGCCGTACTGACGCAGGTCACCCTCGAGGACGTCGGAGAGCCCGCCGGCCAACCCGCCGAAGACCCCGATCGAGGTCCGGGCCGCAGGCTCGGACCAGGCCGGGTCGTCGACGACGGCGTCGGGCAGCGGGGCGGCGTCGTGGGCGGGTCCGGCGTCCCGGGCGGCGCGTTCGCTGGCGGCCACCAGATCGTCGAGCTGGGCCGGATCGGTGATCGCCACGCTGGAGCTGACGACCCCGGCAGCGGTCCCGCCCTCGACGTCGACCAGCGAGATCACCGACAGTCGCCGCGAGGTGGTGTGGCCGTTGGTGGTCATCGTCGAGTTGGCCCAGCGCAGCACCGCCTCGCTGGTCTCGGCGACCACGACGACGCGACCTGCGACGTCCGGACCGGGCCGGGCGAGAACCCGCTCCACGAGCTCCTGGGCGGCGAGCGCTGTCACTGGCCCTCCTGCTGCGTGTTCAGCACGTTCACCCCGCGGAACAGCGCGGGTGGGCAGCCGTGGCTGACGGGGGCGATCTGCCCGGGCTGGGCCTTGCCGCAGTTCATCGCACCACCCAACCGCCAGCTCGACGGCCCACCGACCGCCTCCATCGAGCCCCAGAAGTCGGTGGTGGTGGCCTGGTAGGCGACGTCGCGGAGCTGGCCGGCCAGACTCCCGTTCTCGATCCGGTAGAACCGCTGCCCGGTGAACTGGAAGTTGTAGCGCTGCATGTCGATCGACCAGGACTTGTCACCGACGATGTAGATCCCGCGCTCGACCCGCGCGATCAGCTCCTCGGTGGTGGTGTCGCGCACCGGGTCGGGCTGGAGAGACACGTTGGCCATCCGCTGGATCGGCACATGGTGCGGCGAGTCGGCGAACGCGCAGCCGTTCGAGCGGCCGAGGCCCAGCCGCGGGGCGAAGGTGCGGTCGAGCTGGTAGCCGACCAGAACGCCGTCGCGGACGAGGTCCCATCGGGTGGTCGCGACCCCGTCGTCGTCGTATCCGATCGTGGCCAGGCCGTGCGGGATCGTGCGGTCGCCCGTCACGTGCATGAGGTCGGAGCCGTAACGCAGCGTCCCGAGCAGGTCGGGGGTGGCGAAGCTGGTGCCCGCGTACGCCGCCTCGTAGCCGATCGCCCGGTCGTACTCGGTGGCATGCCCGATCGACTCATGGATCGTCAGCCACAGGTTGGTGGGGTCGATGACCAGGTCGGTGGGGCCGGGCTCGACCGAAGGCGCCTTCGCCTTCTCGGTCAGCAGCTCGGGGATCTGCTCGAGCTCACCGTCCCAGTCCCAGCCCGTTCCGGTCAGGTACTCCCAGCCGCGACCGGCGGGCGGCGCGAGCGTCCGCATCGTCTCGAATCCGCCCGCGGCGCGATCGACCGCGATGGCCGAGAGCGTCGGCGCGATCCGCACCCGCTGCTGGGTCGTCCGGGTCCCCGCGAGGTCGGCGTAGTACTTGTTCTCCCGCACCTGCTCGAGCGCCGCCTGAACGTGGTCGACGCCGTCGCTGGCCAGGAGCCGCTGGGACCATTCGGTGAGCAGCGCGACCTTGTCCCTGGTCGGCACCGTGAACGGGTCGATGTCGTAGGCCGACACCCAGACCACGTCGGCATGGACCGGCTCTGCGGCCCGCTCGACACGTTCGCGCGCCACCGGAGCGAGCGTGCGCGCGACGGCGACGGCCTGCTCCGCCGTGGATGCGGCACGATCCGCGGTCAGTTCGACGTGCGAGGCGAACCCCCACACCCCGTCGACGACGACCCGCACGGCCAGCCCGACCGTCGTCTCCTCGGACAGCGCGGTCACGCTCCCGTCCCGCAGGCTGACCGACTCCGACCTGATGCTCTCGACCCGCAGGTCGGCGTGCTCGGCACCGAGCGCGCGGGCCCGGCTCAGCGCCGCGTCGGCGAGCGCCGCGAGCGGCAGGGCCCGGAACTCCGGATCGATCTGGTCGGTCGGCACACCCGCAACCTATCCCTACGGCCCCGCCCCGCACTGCGGGAGCCACCATCCGCTCGCTCCCGGGTCGGGGTCGAAGGCATCCGAGCCGCGGCCCGGACCGATGCGCAGGATCTGGTCGGCCAGTCCGTCGCCGTCGAGATCGGTGTGCAGCAGCAGGTCGGAGCCCTCGGCGGTTACGACGGTGTCCGGCGTCCCGTCCCCGTTGGTGTCGAGGCCGTCGGCGACCGGGAGTCCCGGCGGCGCGGGATCACCCGGATCGTCGTCGACCCCGAGCGGGGACCGGGGTGCCGGGTCGGGTTCAGTCCAGCGCATCGTCGGCTCCTGTCCGTGGGGCGGGTGCCAGCGCCCGCAGCTCGGCCTCGATCTGGGCGCGCCGCGTCGTCACCGCGGCGTCGAGGAGGGCCCCGGCCCGCAGTTCGAGGTCGAGCAGAACCTGGCCCAGCTCGGCGTCGAACCGGGCGCGCGCGGCGGCCAGAACATCGGCCGACCATCGGCGCAGCCGGGCCCGCTCGGCCGCGACCCAGCGCTGCCACACCGCCAGGACGATCCCCAGCAGCGCCAGGCCGATCCCCAGCGACGGGCCCAGCAACGGGACCGTGGCCGCGGGCAGGAGCGCGAGCCGCCAGTACCCCCCGGCCCCGGGCGCGAGCAGGCGCGCGCGACCAGGCGGCGGCTCCGGGCCGGGTAGCCCCGCGGGCCTCTCGGGCGCGGTGCCGCACAGCGAGGTCCACGCCGCGGGCACGCCCCGCCGCGCGGCAACCCGGCGCAGGGCGGGTAGCGCCAGCGCCGCGACGCGTTCACGAAGCCGCGCCCCGGCCTCCTCGACCGCGACGGTGAGCAGGGCGGGAAACCGCTGCCGCGCCGCCCGATCGGCGCCATTGAGGTAGTCCTCGGCCTGCCGGGCGAGCTCCGCCGCCATGCCCGCCACCTCCGCGGCCACGGCCAGCCTGGCCTGGCCGCATGCGGTGCGGATCTCGGCGCGGTGGCCACCGGCGAGGATCAGCTGGTGGGCGCGCAGTTCCGCGCGCCGGCTGCGGACGGCCTCGGCATAGCGGTCGGGCATCGCCACAGCGTCACACCGGGGCGCCGGCCAGGTGCGCGATCGGCAGGAGTGTTCCCCTTCGTGAACGACCACCGCCGGCGGTCAGCCGGAGGTGTCGGCGCCCGGCACCCCGTCCGAGGGCGGCGCGACCCGCTCCGCCTGGGCCTCGGCCACGAGCCGGGCGTACCGGGTTCCCGCCGCGAGCAGCACCAACCCGGCCCCGAGGAAGGCCGCGACCCTGGCGATCCCGTCGAGCGCAACCAGATCGAACAAGATCAGTTTGGCCACCGCCACCGGCACCAGCACCAGGCCCGCCAGTCGCAGCCCGGGACGGTTGATGCCGCGGGCGAGCAGGACCAGCGCCACCACCGTCCACAACACCGATATCGCGGCGTGGCCGACGACGAACCCGGTCCGGTCCGGCGAGACCAGCAGCGCCGAGGCCACCACCAGCCCCGCCGAGCCGTAGAGGGCAACCAGGCCGGCGGGCGCCCACAGCTGGACGGCCCCGAGGCCGGCGCCGCCCAGAATCCCGATCCGCGCTCCGACGACCAGCACCGCCACGGCGAACGCGAGGATCAGCGCCGACGCCCCGGCCGCGGCGATCAGTGCGTCGACATCCGGGGATGTGACGGAGACGAACGGAGCGGCCGGGAACACGACCAGCGCTCGCGGCGACACCTGCACGGCCATCGCCGCCAGTACCTGGATGGACCCGTACACCCCACCGATCACGAGCAGGACCCGGGACCGCAGCACGGCGGCAACCACGACGAGAACGACGGACTGCCCGAGCAGCACCGTGATCCGGGTGGCGCCGTCCAACGCGATCACCGACGCCTCGTACATGGCGATCGTGCCCGCCGCGCCCGCGGCGATTCGCAGCACCCGGTCGAACCGCGGAACGAGCGCCACGACCGCCAGCGCCGCCGCCGCACCCGCAGCGAGCCAGGCGCCCCCGCGGCCACCGACGGTCGCGGCGAGGACCAACGTGGGAAGGGCCGCCGAGGCGAGCAGCCCGGCCGACGACGACCGCGGCAGCCGGGTCGAGGCCAGTGGCGCGACGACGACGCGCACGACCAGCACGGCCACCACGACGGCCGTGGCGAACGTCCGGTCGGCGGGGGACACCGAGGCGGCCATCACCATCCCGTACAGGACCGGCCAGATCGCCGCCGAGACGGCCACCCAGGCCCACCGGTGACGCAGCGCGACCACGACGGCGGCGACCTCCAGCACGAGCACGAGGGCGACCAGGACCGGCACCATCCCGTCGGTGACCACCGGGGCCAGCAGCGCGGCCCCGACCACCGAACCCGAAGCGAGCAACGGCGTGCGCCAACGGTCGGCGAGGCCGAGGCCACCGCCCGCGACGAGGAGCGCCATCGCCAGCCCGGCGCTGTCGGGCAGGAAGTCATAGAGCGCGGTGGCCGCCGCGACGACCAGGTACAGCGTGGCGACTCCCGTGCCGGCCAGCGCCGTCGCACCCGGCCGTGAGGTCTCCCTGCGGTGCAGCCACCCGGCGAGGCACAGCAGCGTCAGGCCGAGGACCGCTCCGCCGATCACCCGGCCCGCCGGGGCGAACCAGCCCTGCGAGACGGCCAGCACAAGCAGCAGGACGACCCCGAGCAGGGTGACGCCCGCGCCGGTCCAGGCCAGCACCTTGGCCCCGGACAAGGCGGGAAGCCTCGACCGCCAGGGTCGCCGCGGACCGGATCCCGGGGCATCCGCCGGGACCTGCACCGGATGCGGCGCAGGTGAGCCCCACGGCGATGCCGGGTACGGCGGCCCCGGGTACGGCGGCCCGACCCAGCCGGCCGATGCGGCCCGCGGTTCGGCGGGGGGCGACTCGGGTGCCTCAACCTCCAGGTCGCCGACCGTCGTCACCTCGGCGCACAGAGACCGCAGTTCGGCGCTGAGCTCATCGAGCCTGCGGCCGAGCCGCCCCAGCTCGGCCGCCAATGCGGTGAGTTGTGCCCGGTGGGCCGTCGGATCGGACATACCGGTGAGAATGACGACCGAGGGGCAGGGGATGATGCAAACGAACGCGCGCCATGCGTCACGAATCGGTCACGGTCTCGCCGGTCGTCCGTCGAGAAGTGGCCGATCGCACGCAACCCGCTCGGCGCGCTGTCGTTGTGACGATTGAGCGGACCTGTATGGAGGTTGTGTGAGCGCCGTTTCGCCCGTCCGTCCGGCCATCACGCCTGCGCGCGGTCCAGTCGGCCCGCCACCCAGGGTGGTACCCCCGTACGCCACGCCGCCGCGCCAGTTCGGCCCGTCGCCCAACGGCACCATGCACCGGCCCCCGATGCGAAAGCCGCGGCCCCGGCCCTACCCCCGCCGCTCCGCGTTCCCGGCCGTCTCCGTGATCGTCCCGGTCCGCAACGAGGCCCGGAACCTGGAGATCGTGCTACCGGCCATCGCTGCGGTGCGCCCGGCGGTACACGAGATCATCGTCGTGGACGGGCATTCGACGGACGACTCGATCGGTGCCGCGCGCCGCACGCTGCCCTGGGTGCGGGTCATCACCCAGACCCGCAAGGGCAAGGGCAACGCGATGGCGTGCGGGTTCGCCGCCGCCACCGGCGACGTCATCGTGATGTTCGACGCCGACGGTTCCGCCGACCCGACGGAGATCCCCGCGTTCGTGTCCGCGCTCGTCGCCGGTGCCGACTTCGCCAAGGGCACCCGGTTCGCCGAGGGCGGGGGCAGCGACGACATCACCTTGCTGCGCAAGACCGGCAACGCGGGCCTCAACGGCGTCGCGAACGCGCTGTTCGGCACGTCGTACACCGACCTGTGCTACGGCTACAACGCGTTCTGGGCCGACCTGCTGCCGTTGCTCGAACTCCCCGACGTGAACGCGCCCGCACCCCCGGACGGCATGCTGTGGGGCGACGGTTTCGAGATCGAGACCGTGCTGAACTGCCGGGTCGCCGCGGCCGACCTGAAGATCACCGAGGTGCCGTCGGTCGAGCGTCAGCGGATCTTCGGCGAGACCAACCTGAGGACCTTCGCCGACGGCACCCGGGTCCTGCGTACGCTGCTTGCCGAGCACCGGCGGGCCGACCGCCGCAAGAAGGACCGCGCCCAGCGCTGAGCAGGCGGGGCGGTCGCCTGACACCTGGAGGATCCCGTCTCGTGATCGGATACCCCCCCGTCGTCACCGCCACCGTGGTGATCTGCGCCTACACCGAGAAGCGCTGGGACGACATCGTGGCGGCGGTGGCCTCGGTCGCCGCGCAGGATGTGCGCCCGATCGAGACGATGGTGGTCGTCGACCACAACGAGGCGCTACTCCACCGCGCATACCGCACCTTCGGGCCACGCGGGGTGCGGGTGCTGCCCAACCAGAGCACCCAGGGTCTCTCCGGCGCCCGGAACACGGCTGTCGCGCGGGCGGCCGGCGAGGTGATCGTCTTCCTGGACGACGACGCCACCGCTCGTCCCGGCTGGTTGCGTGCGCTGCTTGCGCCCTATGCCGACCCCCGGGTGATCGCAGTGGGCGGGGTGGCCCACCCGCGGTGGCCGGATGGCCGCCCGGTGACCCTGCCCGGGGACGCGCCCACCGACCGCAACGCCACCGGCGAGCTCGACTGGGTCGTCGGCTGCACCTACACCGGCCAGCCGACCGAGCAGTCCGAGGTCCGCAACCTCATGGGCTGCAACATGTCCTTCCGGGCCGAGGTGTTCAAGCGGGTCGGCGGCTTCGCCGAGGACATCGGCCGAATCGGGAAGAACCCGCTGGGCTGCGAGGAGACCGAGCTGTGCATCCGCGCGCGCCAGGCATACGCGCGCGACGGTCGCGCGGTCCGGATCGTGTTCGAACCACGCGCCGAGGTCGACCACCGGGTCAGCGACGACCGGGTGGAATGGCGCTATCTGCGGCGGCGCAGCTGGGCCGAGGGGCTGTCGAAGGCCGCGGTCTCCAAGCTGGTCGGCAGCGACGACGCGCTGTCCACGGAACGCGACTACGTCGCGAACGTGCTACCCAAGGCGGTCGTCCGCGAACTGCGTCGCGGCAGGATCTCGTCGGCCGCCGCCGTCATGATCTGCCTGTCCTGGACCAGTGCGGGCTACCTTCGCGGGAAGCTGCCCGGCGCCACCTCGAACGTCCGGCTGCCCGCGGCCGGTCGCAACGGTGTCTGAGGGCCGCGCTCCCCAGAACCGGACTGCCGCTGGGCACCGGATACCCAGCTTCGTCCACCAACGCAACAGGCTCACCGACGGCCAGCAGGCCGCGTGGGCGCGGTGGTGGCCGGTGCGCGGCCGCGACGTGGCCGCCGTCGTCTCCGGCCGGGAGCCGTACGACCCGCAGGCCTGGTTCGGAAGGCGGGCACCGCTGGTGCTGGAGATCGGCCCGGGCATGGGGGAGTCGACCGCGGCGCTCGCCGCGGCCGAGCCCGACGTCGACCATCTGGCGGTGGAGGTCTACGAGCCCGGGCTCGCCCAGTTGCTCATGCGGGCCGCCCAGGCCGGGCTCACCAACCTGCAACTGCTCCGCGGCGACGCAGTGGAGTTGCTGTGCGCCTGCGTTCCACCGGATTCGCTCGACGGAATTCGGATCTTCTTCCCCGACCCGTGGCCCAAGCGCAGGCACCACAAGCGCCGACTCGTGCAGCCGCCGTTCGTGGCGCTGGCCGCCTCACGGCTCCGACCTGGGGCGACTGTGCACCTGGCCACCGACTGGGCGGACTATGCCGACCAGATGCGCGCGGTGTGCGCGGCGGAGCCGTTGCTCCGCAACGCGGCCGACACCCCGGACGGCTGGACCCCGCGCCCCGGCTGGCGGCCGATGACCAAGTTCGAGCAGCGTGCGGTCGCCGAGGGACGCGTCGTGCGGGATCTCATCTTCGTGCGGGTCTGAGCGCTCATTCGCTCGGCGGTGGCAGACCGGGCACCTGCCGGGTGCGTCCGCGGAACTCCGCCACCACCTCCGCGCCGACCCGGAGCGTGACGTCGTAGAGCCCCGACCTGCCCGCCTTCGCCCGTTCCACCGCTTCGGCCACGATCTCAGCACCGGCCGCGACCGGCCGGAGGAACGTGATATCCGCGCCCGCCGCCACCGCCGAGGTCCCGTAGCTGTTCGACGCGTAGGCGAGCGCGGCGTCGGCGAGCAGGAACAGGTACCCGCCGTGGCAGAGCCCGTGCCCGTTGACGTGCCGGGCCTGCACGGTCATGCCGACCAGGGCGCGACCGGGACCCACGTCCAGCAGCCGAACGCCCGCCTCTCGGCTCGCGGCGTCCGCACGCTCCATCGCGGCCGCTGCGCGTGCGGCGATCTCGTCCGGATCCTCACCCATCGCTGTGTCACGTCTCCTCACGGCGCAAGCCCTGCGGGGCGGGCGGGCCCGATCGAGCGCCACGGTGCTGCACCGTCCCGGTGGCCGCGCACCCAGGTTTCCGCGGCCGCCGCCCCGTCAGCCGTTCAGCGACCGTACGACGCAGTTCGCCGATCAGCGCCACGCACCGCGCCCGCACGGTGCCCGCGCTCTCGTCCGTCGCCCGGATGGTATCCACGCGACAGGGATAGGGTCGGTCAATGATCTCGACGCGCCCGATGGTGGAGCCCTCGTGACGGCGCTCGCATCGGTGGTCCCGACCTCTCGTGTGCTGCTGGTCTGGGACGCACCGAACATGGATATGAGCCTAGGATCGCTGCTCGGAGCCCGCCCGACATCGGCCTTCCGCCCGCGGTTCGACGCCGTGGGGCGCTGGCTGCTCGAGCTGGCAGGTCCGGAGGCGATCGCCGAGGCCTGCGTGTTCACCAACGTCGTTCCCGGCAGCACAGAGGTCGTCCGGCCGTGGGTGGAGGCGCTGCGCAACGTCGGTTTCGCCGTCTTCGCCAAGCCGAAGATGACCGAGGACTCCGACATCGACGACGACATGCTGCGGCACATCCAGCTGCGCATGAACGAGGGGGCGTTACGGCACGTCGTCGTCGCCTCGGGTGATGGGCGGGCGTTCCGCGAACCGCTGGAGGCCCTCGTCGCCCAGACGACCGCGGTGACGGTCATCGGGTTCCGCGAGTACGCGAACTTCGCCCTGACCTCCGAGGTGATCGACTTCGTCGATCTCGAGGACATCGAGGGTGTGTTCCGCGAGCCGCTGCCTCGAATGACGCTCGACACGCTGCCGGAGGAAGGCGCCTGGCTGCCGCCGTTCCGTTCGCTGCGCTCCCTGCTCGAGCCGAGGCGGTAGCCGGCGTGTCGTCGTGCCCCAGCCGCTTCACCGCCCCGGTCGCCCTTCCGTGCGACCCGGGCTGCTCGGTGCTGCGCGACGCGGTTGTCGACGTCGGAGCGGACGGTCGGATCACCTGGGTCGGTACCCGCGCCGCCGCCCCGGCGTCGGATGCGCCGGTCCGGGCCCTGCCCGGCCTGCTGTTGCCCGGCCTGGTCAACACCCATTGCCACACCCCGATGACGGTGCTGCGCGGGATGGGCGGCGACCTGCCGCTGATGCGGTGGCTGACCGGGGTGATCTGGCCCGCCGAGGGCCGACTGACGGCCGAGGACATTCACGCGGGCATGGTTTCGGGCGGCGTGGAGCTACTGCGGACCGGCTGCACGACCAGCGTCGAGATGTACTTCTACACCGACGCGGTGATCGACGCGGTGCTGCGCGTCGGCTCGCGGGCCGTCGTCACCCCGTGTGTCATCGCCGGGCCCGGTTGGGACCGGTTGGGCAGCTGGGAGGACATGCTCGACGACATCACCTCGCGGATCGACGCGGCGGGCCTGTGTGCCGGGCCGGGGGATCGCATCGAGTTGGGCTTCGGGCCGCACGCGGCATACACGCTGCCCCCGGAGGCGTTGATCGCGAGCGGGGAGCGCGCGCGGGAGCGCGGTGCACTGCTGCACATTCACGTCGCCGAGTCGGTGCACGAGGACGTGGACGTCCGCGCGAGGTACGGGTCGGTGCCCGCCCTGCTCGAGGAGCTCGGCGTGCTGGGCGGGCGGGTACTCGCGGCGCACGGCGTGCACCTCTCCGATGCCGACATCGGCCTGTTCGCGGGCCGCGACACCGCGGTGGCGCACTGCCCGGGCTCCAACGCCAAGCTCGCGGCGGGAATCGCCCGGGTGATCGATCTACGCAGGGCGGGGGTCCGCCTCGGTCTGGGCACGGACGGTCCCGGTTCCGGCGACGATCTCGACCTGTGGCAGCAAGCCCGGCTCGCCGGCCTCCTGGCGCGGGTGAGCACGGCCGACGCCGCCGCGCTGACCGCCGCGGACCTGCTGCTGCTCGCCACCCGCGGCGGCGCGAACGCGATCGGCCGCGACGATCTCGGGGCCCTGGAGCCCGGTCGCTGGGCCGATCTCGTGCACATCGACCTCGACGAGCCTGCCTTCGTCGACCCGTCCGACGACGCGCAACTGCTGTCCAACCTGGTGTGGGCCGGCGGGTCACGGCTGGTGCGCGACGTCTGGGTGGCGGGCGAAGCGGTGCTGGCCGACGGTGAGCCCACCCGCGTCGACCGCGCGGCCGCCCGGGCGGCCGTGCGGGCCGTGGCTCGGCGGCTGCACGCGTCCTGACCCCGACTCGGTCGCGGAAATACCGCGACTCGCGCTCGGAAATACCGCGACTCGCGGGGATCAGGCGCCGAGGAGGGAGTCGACGTGGGCGCCGGAGAAGCGGCGATCGGGGTCGAACCGGTTGCGGACGGCCTGGAAGTCGGCCAGCCGGGGATAGGCTCGCTCCACCTCGGTGCGGCCCCACCGGTGGTGACCCGCCCAGTGCGGGCGCCCGCCAACGGCCTCGAGGACGGTACCCGCCAACGCGAAGAGCGGCGCCGGGTCCACGCCGCGGGGACTGCGCAACGCCACCCACGCCGTCGGTCGGTTCCAGGCGGGATGCAGCCAGCCCGTCTCGGCGGGTCCGACGCGGACCAGGACCGGGCTGCGCAGCTCCATCCGGCGGGCGGCGGCGGCCGCGCCGAGCTCGCGCAGGGCCGTGCCGAGCGTCTCGCGGGGCAGCGCCCACTCCGCCGCCTCGGCACGGACCGGACGGCGGTCGGGCAGCACCCGGTGCGCCGGGCCGACCACCGTGCCACCCCAGCGGGCGGTCCGACGCAGCGTCGGGGCGAGCCGGGATACCACCCGGCCCAGCGCCTCGGCCGATCCGGCCGCGGCGGCCCGGACCAGGTCGCGTCGCACGGGGGCGCTCTCGAGGTCCGGCTCGACCGGGTCGCCCCAGCGGGCCAGCGCCTCCCCGCTCGGCACGTGCAGCACGATCTCGGCCCAGGCATGGGCATCGAGCACCCCGCCGGTGGCCACCAGCTCCACGGGCTCACCCGGCTCCTCGTGCACCTGCAACAGGCGAAGCGGCACGGTGCGCAGCTCGACCTCGGTGAGCACACCCAGCGCGCCGAGGCCGGTGCGCACGGCATCGAGGTCGGGCCCCTCGACACGGCGAACGGTGCCGGTGCCGTCGACCAGCCGCACACCGGTGACCTGTGCGGACAGCGAGCCGGTCGTCGCCCCGCTGCCATGGGTTCCGGTGCCGATGGCCCCGGCCACGGTGAGCTCAACGGCGTCCGGGACCACCGCCAGCGCCCGGCCGTGTTCGGCCAGCTCACCGTGGAGGCTCTCGAGTGTCGCGCCCGCGCGGACCCGGACCCGCTCGCCCACCACCGCGACGACGCCGGTGAGCGCGCGGCAGTCGAGCTGGACGTCGTCGGTCACCGCGAGCGGGCTCCACGAATGCCCCGTGCCGACCGGCCGGATGCGCAGCCCCCGGCTGGCCGCCCGGCGCACCGCCGCGGCGACACCCGCCTCATCGAGCGGACGGTCGGTCGCTCGCGGGCGGCTCTGCTGCGCACCGGACCAGTTCGTCCACATCTCGGTCAGCCTAATACTCCAGCCCGAGATCGTGATCTTGCAGCGTGCACCGGGCCGGGACGCTCGGATCTCAGCGGCCCGCTCCACCCCGGGCGGGCCGCAGCAGGAACAGGGCCAGGACGGCAGTCACGAGCAGCAGGAGGGCGGTCCCGATGGCGGCGACGTGTATCCCGGCGACGAAGGCCTGGTGTGCCGATCGAACCAGCTCGGCCCCGACACCCGACTCCAGCCGTTTCGCCGTGGCGATCGCGCCGCCGAGCGTTTCGCGTGCCGCCCGCGCATCATCCTCGGCGAGCGCCGTGACATCGAGCCGGCCGCGGAACACCGCCATCAGCACGCTGCCCAGCACCGCTATCCCCGCCGCTCCGCCCAGCTCGTAGGACGTCTCCGAGACAGCGGACGCGGCGCCGGCGCGCTCGGGCTCCACGGTCTCGACGACCATCGCCGAGGTGAGCGTCAGCGCCACGCCTGCGCCCAATCCGATCAGCGTGAAGGCCGAGGCGTACAGGACGGCCCCGCCGTGCGGGGAGAGCCCGATCATCGACACCGCGCCGAGTGCGGTCACCATCAGCGGCACACCCAGCGCGAGCCTCGTCCCCCACCAGCGCGCCAGCGGAGCCGCAAGCAGCGATCCCACGACGCTCGCGGCGGTGCCGGGCAACATCAGCAGCCCGGCGGACAGCGGCCGGTGGCCCAGCACCAGCTGAACGAACTGGGAGCCGAAGAACAGCACCCCGGCCAGGGCGAACACGGACAGCGCGTTGGCCACGATCGCGGTGGAGAAGGACGGCAGCCGGAACAGCCGCACGTCGATCAGTGGATCGTCCAGGGTGCGCTGCCGCCGGACGAACACCCAGCCGACGACGACCCCCAGCCCGCCGAGGACGACCGGGAGCCAGGATGGTCCGTGCGCGGCCGTCTCCTTGACGGCGTACACCGTCGCCAGCATTGCCAGGATCGAAAGCCCGGCGCTGACCAGGTCGAACCGGCCCGGCCGCGGATCGCGGGACTCGGGGATCACCCGTGGCGCGGCCGCCAGCAGCAGGATCATGATCGGGACGTTGACGAGGAAGACCGAGCCCCACCAGAAGTGCTCGAGGAGCCACCCGCCGAGCAACGGCCCCACTGCGGCACCACCGCCCCACATCGCGCCCCAGATTCCGATGGCGGTCACCCGCTGTGCGGGGTCACGGAACATCGACCGGATCGAGGCCAGCGTCGCCGGCATCAGGGTCGCTCCCGAGACGCCCTGGAGCACCCGAGCGGTGATCAGCATGCCGGGGGTGGTCGAGAACGCCGCCAGCACCGAGGCCACCCCGAAACCAGCGGCGCCGGCGAGCAGCAATCGGCGTCGTCCGATCCGGTCGCCGAGGGTGCCCATGGTCACCAGCAGCCCGGCGAGCACGAACGAGTAGACATCGATGATCCACAGCAGCTGGCTGCTCGTGGGGCCGAGGGCTTCACTGATGAACGGCACCGCGACGTCGAGAACCGTCGCATCCACAGCGATGAGCAGCACCGCAAGGGCCAGCACGGCCAGGCCGAGCCACTCGCGGACACCGGCGCGGGTGGGCACCGCACGAGTCGGGTCGGAGTCCCGGATCATTTCCTGCCCCCCTCCAGCACCGACCGTCCGGACGGTCTTGCGTCATTCTGCCAGACCGTCCGGACGGTAGGATGTGCCGATGAGCGAGACCTCCACCCGCGACCGCATCCTCGACGCGCTGGAGCAGTTGCTGGCCGGCACCGGTGCGGCCCAGATCTCGTTGGAGAGCGTCGCCGCTCGAGCGGGAGTGTCCAAGGGCGGTCTGCTGCACCATTTCCGGAGCAAGGAGGCCCTGCTCGCTGCCCTGGTCCGCAGGTTCGGGGAACGGGCGGACGCCCGGCTCGCCGCCGCCCTGCGCGGGGGGACCAGCGTCGCGAACTTCTACCTGCAGTCCTACGAGGACTCCGACGAGGAGAGCTTTGCCCTGTTCCGTTCCGCACTCGCGGCGCTGCGCTCGGCCGACGGCCGGCACACCGAGGTACAGCACGCCCTGACCGAGGTGATGCGCTCCTGGGACGAGGGCCTACGCAGGGAGATCACCGATCCGGTGCAGGCCGAGATCGTGCGTCTCGTCGGCGACGGGCTGTTCCTCGCCGCGTTGCTCGGCCTCCCGCAACCGGAGCCCGAACTCCACCGTCAGGTCACCGAGCGACTCCTCGGATGATCACCGGTCCGTTCGGGCGTCCGCTGCGCCACCGGTTCCGGACGCGGGGTCCTCGGCGAGCATCCCGGCGATCTCGGTGAGCAGCGCCTCGAACAACGGCTCCGGGTCTGCCGTCAAGAAGGCCAGCTTCTCGAACACCTCCAGCGCGACCGTCCCGTACAGCAGGATCCAGCAGCGCAGCAGCAGATAGATCGCGTCTGGCCGGATGAGATGCCGTTCGACCGGCACACCGGCCTCGGCGAACCCGGACAGCAGCAGCTCGCGGAACGACTCCAGCATCGGACCGGCCCCGGGCGGTGCCGCCCGGGACGCCGCGGCCAGCCGTCCCGACGCCAGCATCCCACCGGCGACTTCCATGAGGACCAGCCCGAACTGGCCACGGATTCCGGTGCCGTCCCCTCCCGGCGCACCGAAAACCAGGGTGAACTCCGCGCGGTGCCGCAACGCCCAGGTTCGGAACCCGCGAAAGGCCGCGAGCATCCGCTCCTGTGGATCATTCGGCGGCACCCGGTCGATGAGTGCCCGCAGATCACGCGCGAGATCGGCGCAGATGTCCTCGCAGACCGCGCTGACCAATGCCGCCCGCGACGGGAAGTACCGATACAGCGCGGGGGCGGTGAGCCCGAGCTCCGCGGCGATGGCGCGGAGGGTGAGCGCCTTCGCACCCTGCTCGACGAGCAGGGTGCGCGCTCGGGCCCGGATCATGCGCTCGGTGTCGGAACGGCCTCGGACCGGCCGGCCGGATGACGATGTGTTCGCCGTCATGGTCGCCATCCTGCCCCTTGTGAACGGCGTTCACCCAGCGTACCGTCGCCCGGCGAGTGAAGTGCGTTTACATTAGGGGCGGCGCATGCACGTCGTCCCGGGAAGCCGGAGCCGCGCTCCCCACGGCTCCGGCTTCCCGGACCGGGATCACCAACGGCCGTCGATCCCGGTCCGGACCCTGGTGGACCGATGATGGCGCCCTGACGGCTCGGGCAACGCGTGCGCACCCCCGGTCGCGCACCCCCGGTGGCGTGTGGCGGCCTCCCGCGGCGGGATCAAGGCCTGAACGGGGATCGGTGCGGTCAACGGGTCGCGGCGGAAGGCGACCATCGGATCCACCGGCCGGGCCCGTGGTGCCGGCGGGACCGGCGCCGCCGCGGGTTCGTGCTGGCGGCTCCGCCAGCCACCGGCGGTCAGGGCGTGGAAGATCGGCGTCTCCGCGGCGATCTCGCTCCGGCTGGCGTGCCGCCCCAGGATCGGGCTGGGCTGGTCGCTCGCCAGGAGCGCGGCCCGTCGCCGCGCCGTCGCGTTGCTGACGGCTCTTCCCTGCTCTGTCACGCGTCGCACCTCCATGTCTCGATCATCCGGTTCGTCCGGCATCGCCGCGGTGCGCTCACCGACGCCACCCTCTCGCACGGGCCGTCTACGCACCCTGCCACCCACAACGGGGACACCCGGCAGGGGAAACGGGCCCGCCCCTATCGTCACGACTCTTCCCCGTAAGTCCGCCCGTTAGGGTGATGCGGCCGCACCGAATGCAACCTGTAGTAGCCATTTGGGAGGTGTTGCACCGCATCGGCGAGGGATCGGCCCGCTCTACGATCGAGCCGGAGCCGCCCGAGGGGAGCTCGGTGCCGCGACTGCGGGTCGACCGCTCCAGCGCCCGCCGACCCGGCCCGCCCCCGGCCGTGGCTCCCCGCAGCCCCCCCGCCCGGCGCTCCGACCAGCGAGGCACTGTCGCCCTCCCGGTCGACGACCGAGCAACCGGCCCGGTGCGCACCGACGACCACGCCGCCGCGCATCAGCGCCATCGTGTCGATTCGCAGTCGAGTCTTCCCCGTTCGATAGCCCAATACTCCGTCCGAGTTAAGTCACATGTGTGTTATTTCTGCTGTCCGTAGCGACGTGTCCACAGCGCTGCTCCACCCGGAGAGGTGCGCGCCACGCTCAGTGCCGTGGCCCACCCAGGACCGCCGGCCCTGATGTGTTCCGTTGGGCGCTCCACCCCGCGGACCGTTAACGTGCCGATGTGAGCGCTGACATGGGCGGACCCGTCCGCGGCTCCGACCCTGATCCGCATCCGATCGCACCCGAACCCCCGCTCGGCGCGGCCGGCTCACAACCCGCCCCACCGCCAGGAGCGGACGGTGACGTCGCGAACCGCGATCCCGCGCCACGGATCCCCAGCCCGCTGCGAGCCACCTCCGAGGTGTGCGCCCGGATTCTGATCATCTCCGCGGCGCTGGCCCTCCTGCTGTTCCTGATCGTGCAGCTGCGGGTCGTGGTGATCCCGGTGGCGATCGCCGTGCTGCTCGCGGCGTTCCTGGCGCCGTCGGTGCACTGGCTGGTCGCTCGACGGGTGCCCCGCGGGGCCTCCACAGCACTGGTTCTCGTCGGGGGGCTGGTCCTGTTCGGCGGCCTGCTCTCGTTCGTCGTCAACACCTTCATCCGCAGTTTCCCCGACCTGCTTTCCCAGCTGAACGCGAGCTTCACCTCGATCCGGCCGCTGCTGTCCGGGCCGCCGTTCAACCTCCCGGTAACACAGCTGGAGAACCTGCCGGCCCAGTTGGGGAAGGCCATCAGTCAGAACCGCGACGCGCTCACCAGCGGTGCGCTGACCACCGCCGCGACCGTCAGCGAGATCGTCGCCGGGATCGCGCTCGCGCTCTTCTCACTGATCTTCCTGCTCTACGACGGCCCGCGGATCTGGCAGTTCCTTCTGCGCGGGGTGCCGCGGGCCCGCCGCGCACGCGTCGATGCCGCGGGCCGCCGCGCATTCGCCTCACTCGTCGGCTACACCAGGGCGACGGTGCTCGTCGCCATCGTCGACGCAACCGGCATCGGCATCGGGTTGTGGATCGTCGGGGTACCGCTGGTCGTGCCGTTGGCTGCGCTGGTGTTCCTCGGTGCCTTCATCCCCACCGTGGGTGCCGTGGTCACCGGGGCGGTGGCGGTGCTCATCGCGCTGGTCGCCAACGGTGTGATTCCGGCGCTGATCGTGCTCGCGATCGTCATCGCCGTCCAGCAGCTGGAGGGCCACGTGCTCCAGCCGCTGCTGTTGGGCCGCGCGGTCCAGCTGCACCCGCTCGCGGTGGTGCTCGCCGTCGCCGCGGGCGTGGTCATCGCCGGTATCCCCGGTGCGCTGCTCGCCGTTCCACTACTTGCGGTGCTCATCGCCGGGGCCCGGTCGCTCCTCGCGGAGACCGAGCAGGAACCGCACCTGATCAGCGCCATCGATCCCCGACAGGGTCGGATCGGGACCGAGCCGGTCGTGCCCCGGGAGCCGTCCCGGCTCACCAGGCTGCTGCGCAGGCTGGTGCAGCGAGAACCGGCCGGCGACCGGTGAGCGGCGGTCAGCTCAGCGCCGTGGCCGCGGTGGCCAGCAGCGAAGTCGCGATGAGCAACCCGCACGCGGCGAGCAGCGGAGCCCCGGCAACGATGCCTCCGAACACTCCGCAGCCGGTGAGCCGTCTCCAGCGCGAAGGCGGCTGCGCGACCATCGCGAGATGACGCAACCGCAGGTCGACTGCGTCCCTGGCCATGGCCAATGCGTGCTCCGGGGTGCAGGCACCGGTGAGGGTCACGAGCGCGCTGCCCACGGCGTCAGCGCCGCAGGCGCGGACCGCGCTGATGTCGGCGGCGAGTTCGACCTGCTCCCGCAGCTCGATACGGGCCGTCCGGAACAGCCGAACGAACGGCAGGGCGCGGGCCAGCACGTCGGCGGCCGCGACCAGCAGATGGTGTCTGCCGCGCAGGTGCGCGTGCTCATGGGCGAGCACCGCGTCCAGGCCCAGCGGCGACAGCCTGCGGCGCAAGCCCTCGGTGAGCACCACGGTGCCCGGCCGCCCGCTCAGACTGAATGCGGCCGCGCGATCGGATTGCAGCCAGAGCGTCGAAGGCCCCCCTCGAGGGCATTCGACCAGGTCACCGACCATGCGAAGAATTTCGAGCTGGCTGCGGACCCGGGAGCGGTGGGACCGCGCCTGCCGCAGGCCGACCCACAGCAGCCGGACCAGGAGCGCCCCGCCGAGCGCCGTCGCGACCCAACCGACCAGGTGATAGATCACGAAGTCGGGGGCGTTGCGCACCGCCGACCACCAGGACCTGCTCACCAGTCCGGCCAGCCTGTTGTCGACGAACAGGGTGGGCCGGGCGACCATCACGAGCCCGGCTCCAGCCGTGCCGAGCACTCCCGCGATGACCAACACCCAACCGACGATCACGATGACCGGGTCGGCGGCATGGTCAACCATGGCCCGAAGAACACGCGGCGCGGTGAGCGCGACGATCAGCGCGCCGAGCAGCAGGGCGAGCGCGACGGTCATCCGCGGCTCCCGGCCGGTCCACCGTCGCCCGGACCGAGCGCATCCCGCAGGACCGCGGACTCATGGGGCGAGACCGAACGGGCGAAATGCAGCAATACGGCCTCGACGTCCTCGGAGGAGTCGAGCAAGTCCCGAAGTGCCTTCGCGGTGGCCTCCTCACGGCTGGCGACGGGCCGATAGCGGTAGGCCCGTCCGTCCATCGCCCGCTGGACCCAGCCCTTGCGGTGCAGGTTGTCCAACACGGTCATGACCGTCGTGTAGGCGAGCTGGCGATCCCGGGTCAGCTCCTCGAGCACATCACGTACCCGCCGCGGCCCCGACGCCCGCCACAGCACGTCCATCACTGCCGCTTCGAGCGCACCGAGCCTGCGCATGTCGCCTCCCCACTCCGAGAACAGAGTCGGCTCCCGTCGGACCGGTCGCTCACAGTGTCATCGGACGACACAGAGTCGATGTTTCGGCAGCGGTGGCTGCCTCGATCGCTCTCGGTTCCGGGTCGAGCACCACCCACCGCCCCCCGGCCTCCTCGATGTCCGGCAGCGCACCGCGTACCTCGTCGGCCAGGCCCGCCAGGAACAGCAGCACCCGGTCCGGCGAGCGGGCAACCAACTCGGCGGGCGAGATGATCGGGATGTCGGTACCGGGCATCCTTTTGCCCTGTTTGGCCGGCGACGCATCGGCGATGGCGGGCAACAGTCCGGTGTCGATCCCGGCGCGGCACACCAGCGGCACCGAACGGGACGCGGCGCCATAGCCCAGAACCAGCCGTCCGGCGGAACGCTCAGCGGTCAGCCATTCGCGCAGCCGCCCGGCCGACGCGGCATCGTCCTGCAGGCGGCGCACCCGAGTGACGTCACACACACCCGCGTCACGCTCGGACTCGATCAACGCCAGGGTCGCGGCGTCGGGCGCCGGAGAGCGTGTCGCGGTGAGCAGCACGGTGCCACCCGCCATCGGGTACCACCAGGCCCGATGCACGCCGAGGCCGTGTGTGCGCAGCGCACCGTCGAGCGCGGGAACCGACCAGTAGGCGAAATGACCGTGCCGCAGGTCGTACCACTGCCCCGTGCGGAGCATGGTGGCGAAGCTGTGCAGCTGGACGACGAGCGTCCCGCCGGGAGCGAGCGCCTCGGCCTTGGCCTGCAGCGACACCTCCTGGTCGGGCTCGTGCAGCAGGCCGTAGACATCGATGACGATGTCGGCGGAGCCGGCCCCGGTCTGCTCGACGAGACCGTGGCCGGCCAGCCTCGGCAGCCACGACCCGCCGTGCGGGCTACCGAACTCGATGACGGTCGCGGCTGGTCGCAACAGTCCCTCGTCGCCCATCCGCGTGATCGAGAGTTCGGTCTGGTCCAGCATCGCCTGGGGTTCGATGCCGGGAATCTCCTCGACCGAGCCGGCATCTTCGATGAGCTGGGCGAGTCCGCAGGCAGCGCACCACCACATCCGGAGCAGGTGGGACGGGTCGGGCAGCGGTTGCGCGACCGGTGGCATCCGGTCCCACGACGGCTGCCGTCCCAGGTCGAGAACCACCTCACCGGCGGACGAACCGCATGACCGGCAGCGGAAGGAAGGGGTGTCCATCACCTGCCCTGACCTCGTGCGTGACGTAGGGGATCTAGTACTAAGTGCGATCGTAGTCTGGGCCCTCGCACCGCCCCCGCCCGGCACCGCAGGCAATGTGTGACGCTGAGTGCTCATCGATCTCGTGTTACGGAGGTTCGTCGCGTTGCAGTCCCACCGCACCGCCATCGACGGTGTTGTGCTGTTCGTCCCCGAACCGCATCACGACGAACGGGGTTTCTTCAGCCGCACCTTCGACGCCGCCGTCGCCCGTGAGCACGGCATCGACGTCGGCGACTTCATCCAGGACTCGCAGTCGCGGTCGATCCAGGGGGTGATCCGAGGCCTACACGGCAGGCTCGGCCGCGGCGAGGCGAAGCTGGTCCGGTGCGCGCGGGGAGCGATGCACGACGTCGTGGTCGACGCTCGCCCGGGGTCGCCGACGTTCGGGCAGGTGGCGATGTTCCGCCTCGACGACACGAACCTGCACCAGCTCCATATCCCGCCGGGCTGCCTGCACGGCTTCCAGGCCCTCACCCGCGTCGTCGACACCTGCTATCGCATCGACCGTGAGCACGACCCGAGCGAGGACATCACCGTCCGGTTCGACGACCCCGAACTGGACGTGTACTGGCCGCTGCCGGTTGGCCTGATGAGCGCGAAGGATGCCGTCGCGGGCTCCTGGGCCGAGCTGTGCGACCGCCTCGGGGTGCCCCGGCAGGCGGGGTCGGCACAGGTCAACACAGCGGGACGGGTGGCGAGCGGGGGTCGGAGTGGGATTGCCGGGGTAGCCTCGCGAGATTAGCGTGCCCGTCGTGGGGGAGATCGTGGCACTGCGTGACGCCGTGGCCGAACTCGTGCACGACGGTGACACCGTGGCTCTGGAGGGGTTCACGCACCTGATTCCGTTCGCGGCCGGCCACGAGATCATCCGACAGCGCCGCCGCGACCTGACCTTGGTCCGGATGACCCCCGACCTGATCTACGACCAGCTCATCGGCGCCGGATGCGCCCGCAAACTCGTCTTCTCCTGGGGCGGCAATCCCGGCGTCGGGTCGCTGCACCGGTTTCGCGACGCGCTCCGCCACGGCTGGCCGGTCCCGTTGGAGATCGAGGAACACAGCCACGCCGGGATGGCCAACCGCTACGTCGCGGGCGCCTCCGGGCTGCCCTTCGCGGTGCTGCGCGGCTACTCCGGTACCGACCTCCCGGCGCACACCGCCACGATCTCCACGGTCACCTGCCCATTCACCGGTGAGCGGCTGGCCGCTGTCGCCGCGATCAACCCGGACGTGACGATCGTGCACGCCCAGCTGGCCGACCGGGCAGGCAACGTACAACTGTGGGGGATCACCGGGGTCCAGAAGGAGGCCGTCCTCGCGGCACGACGCTCGCTCGCCACCGTCGAGGAGATCGTCGACGAGCTCACTCCGGTTCCCGGTTCGGTGATCCTGCCGTCCTGGACCGTGACCGCGGTCGCCGAGGCACCCCGTGGCGCCGCTCCCTCCTACGCCCACGGCTACTACGAGCGCGACAATGCCGCCTACCTGGCATGGGACACGATCAGCCGCGACCGGGAACAGTTCGCCTGCTGGCTACGCGAGCTGGAGGCGCAGACGTGAGCACCGCGCATCGAGCCGCGGCGCCGTCGGCTCTCGGGTACACGGGCGAGGAGATGATGAGTGTCGCCGCGGCGCGGGCACTGCGCGACGGGCAGATCTGCTTCGTGGGCATCGGACTGCCCTCAACCGCCGCGAATCTCGCCCGCCGACTGCACGCGCCCCGGCTGGTCCTGATCTACGAGTCGGGCACCGTCGATACGAAGCCCGACCTGCTGCCGCTGTCGATCGGCGATGGCATCCTCGCCGATTCGGCGCTCACCGTCGTCTCGGTCCCCGAGATCTTCAACTACTGGCTGCAGCCGGGGCGAATCGATGTCGGGTTCCTCTCCGGAGCCCAGATCGACCGTCTCGGCAACATCAACACCACCGTGATCGGCGAGTACGACGAGCCCCACGTGCGGCTGCCCGGTTCCGGCGGTGCCCCGGAGATCGCCGCCTCGTGCCGCGACGTGATCGTGATCATGCGGCATCGGCGGCGGGCGTTCGTCGAACGGGTCGACTTCGTGACCTCGGTCGGTCACGGCACCGGCCCCGCCGACCGGCGGCTGCTCGGTCTGCGCGGTGCCGGCCCGGTGCGCGTGATCACGGATCTCGGAGTGCTCGAACCGGACCCGGGAACCTGCGAGCTCGTGCTCACCGCGACGCACCCCGGGGTCACCGTGGAGCAGGTGCAGGCCGAGACCGGGTGGGACCTCGAGATCGCTGCGGGGGTCACGGTCACCGCTGCGCCCAGCGACGAGGAGCTCATGGTGCTGCGCGGGATGCGGGCAGCGGGGGAGCCGGAGTCCTGACCTCCCGGGCGCCATCGATCGGGGGTACCACGACGCGCGAACGGTGCAGTCGAGGCAATCGGGAGGCGACCTCCGCCACCTCCCGCACAATGTAACGATCCGATCACATATCCTGGCGGGGATCGTTGACCCCCGGGTCGGGGGAGCCCGAGCTCAGGCCACCTCCCGACCGTGCACACCATCCCCGGAGTCCACCCGTGCTCAGTGATCGCGAACGCGGCATCCTCGCCGGCATCGAGCGAGACCTTGTCACCAGCGACCCGCATCTCGTCCGCCGGTTCCAGATACTCGCGACGGTCCGCCCGCGGCGCCGCGCCGCCCCCGGTAGCGTCCGAGCGGCCGGCCCGGCCCCGTTCGTCCTGTTGATCACCGGGCTCACCTTGCTGGTGATCGGCGGACTCACTACCACGTTTCCGATCGTGGGCGCGGGTGTCGTGCTGTCCCTGCTCGCGCTCGTCATCGCCTCTCTGATCACCACGCCGCGACCCGGTCCAGCCTGACCACGGCGCACTGCTCCCACCCGGTTCCGGCGACCGGGCGTTCCGGCTGGATGCCCCGGCTAACCGTGCGCGAGATCGGCGAACCGGCTGTAATGCAGTTGATGGGCCACGGTGATGGTGTTCGTGGGCCCGTTGCGGTGCTTGGCCAGGATCAGATCTGCCTCTCCCGCGCGCGGGTCGTCGCGCTCGAAGGCGTCGGGCCGGTGCAGCAGAACCACCATGTCGGCGTCCTGTTCGATCGAGTTGTGCGCGGCGACACCGTTGGCGATGAAGTTGTGGGTGCCCGGCACCGTTGCGTCGTAGACCGGCTGCTCCCCGAGGCTCGTGATGTCCACGATCTCGTCCCAGAACACGTCGTTCGTGGCGAGCATCTCCAGGCCGGAGTCGTGCAGGACCGCGGCGGCCCGGGCCAGCCGGGCCCGGCTGGGCGCGTACCTCCATCTCGTCGAGCCGCAGAACCGCGAGCCCATCGCGGCCGCGAAGTCGCCGTGCGTCATCTGCCGGGCGTCGAGCAACGAACGCACCCGCTCCCACACCTCTCGCGGGACCGCGTCGAGATTCGTCTCGGCCGCGATCAACCGGAGCCGCTCCGCCAGATCCCGAGCCTCCGCCCGGCGAACGCCATGGACGCCGATGAGCCGAGCGAACACCCGTTGGTACTCCGGACCGAGAAGGTTCAGCCGCCAGCGGTCTCGGCGCCCCGCCGCACCGATTCTGCTGATCCGGCTGAGGATCCCGAACCGCAGCAGGAGGCGGGAGACATCCTCGACGAGCCGTCGGCTCGGCGACGTGTAGTGGACCCGGCCGAGGCGAGTGCGCTCATCCCAGCTCACCGATCCTTCGGTGGCCCACAGATGACCGAGAAACAAGGCGAGCTGCTCGTCGGGCAGGGCGAAGACCGGCTCGGGAACGAACGTCTCATGGCTGCGCAGACCGAACAGACCCAACTGGTCGAGCCAGGCGGCGATCGGGTTGCGCCGTCCGTGGGCGAGCCGGTCCGGAGCCGGTAGCCGCAGCGTCGTGCATCGGGCCGCGGCGGGCTCCTCGCGCACCGCCGTGACACCGAACGAGCGGGCGGCCACGGCGACGGCCTCGAGGTTCGCCTCGTGCGGACTGACGTACCGCAGCGGCCGGCGCCGGACGAACGAGCCGTCACCGATCAGGTGGGCCAGCAGGACGACCTGCTCCCGCGGCATCGGCACGGCCTGCAGCGGTGCCGGGATGCGCCGGGGGCTCGCGAGCCGGTCGCCCGGGCCCAGCTCCCCGAGCGGGCACCATCCGTCCACCGTGAGGAACGGGTGGTTCGCGGTCGCCTCGACCTCCCGGCCCGAGGCCAGGCGCAGCCGGAAGACCTCCTTCACCCCGCTCGGGAAGACCGCCGTCATGTCCCGCGGGACCATCCGCATCCGCTCGTCGAGCGACCACAGCCGCACGCCGCGTTCGCCGGATGCGAGCAGCTGACCGAACGTCACCTCGGCACCCGTATCAGCCCTCAGCAGGCGGGTGCCGGCGGTGAGGCAACCCGACTCGCGAAGGTCGGCGAGCATCGGCCGCTTGTCGGTGCGCTGCTCGGGACCCCGGTTGAGCTGGCTGATCGCGACGATCGGCACCTCCAGCTCCTTGGCCAATAGCTTGATCTGCCGGGAGAACTCGCTGACCTCCTGCTGGCGGGACTCGACCCGGCGACCCGAGGTCATCAGCTGCAGGTAGTCCAGGATGATCAGCTTGAGGTCGTTGCGCTGCTTGAGCCTGCGCGCCTTGGCCCGGATCTCCATCATGGTCAGGTTCGGCGAGTCGTCGATGAACAGCGGTGCCTCGCTGATCTCGCTCATCCGCCGGGCCATCCGGGTCCAGTCGTCATCGCTCATCCGGCCCGCGCGCATATCGGCCAGCCGGATCCGCGCCTCCGCCGACAGCAACCGCATGACGATCTCGGAGCGGCTCATCTCCAGGGAGAACACCACGCTGGTCATCCCGTGGCGGACCGAGCAGGACCGGGCGAAATCCAGCCCCAGTGTCGACTTTCCCAACCCCGGGCGGGCCGCGACGACGATCATCTGCCCGGGGTGCAGGCCGTTGGTGCAGGCGTCGAGGTCGGCGAAACCGGTGGGCACCCCGAGGGCCACCCCACCACGGGTGGCGATCGCGTCGATCTCGTCCATCGTGGGCTGCAGCAGCTCCTCGAGCGGAACGTAGTCCTCGCTCGTCGAGCGCTCGGTGACCTCGTAGATGGCGCTCTGCGCCCGGTCGACCACCTCGTCGACCTCGGCGCCCTCCGCACCGTGGTAACCCAGCTGCACGATCCGGGTACCCGCCTCCACCAGCCTGCGCAGGATCGCCTTCTCCGCCACGATCTCGGCGTAGTAGGCGGCGTTGGCCGCGGTCGGCACGGTGGCGATGAGGGTGTGCAGATAGGGGGCGCCGCCGAGCCGGATCAGCTCGCCCCGGCGCTGCAGTTCCGCCGAGACCGTGACCGCGTCGGCGGGTTCACCGCGGCCGTACAGATCGAGGATGCACTCGTAGACGGTCTGGTGGGCCGGACGGTAGAAGTCCTCCGGACGCAGAACCTCGACCACATCGGCGATCGCGTCCTTGCTCAGCAACATGCCGCCCAGCACCGACTGTTCGGCCGTGAGGTCCTGCGGAGGCTGACGGTCGAACGGCGCCCCGGAACCGTTGTCGTCCGCCCGCACCGCACGCGGACCGCCGGCCGGCCGATCGTCCGTCAGAGCCATACGCAGCGTCACCCCCACATCCGATTGTATCGAACATTAGTTCGATCCGCATCCCTCGGCCGCCCACCCCACGCGGCTACCGATCGGCGCACCTCGGTGTCACGACACGGGCCGCATCCCCTAGCGGGGGAGGCTAGGTGGGTTCACAGTTGAGATCAAAACAGCGTGTGCACCGAGCTGGGGACTGGCTGGGGACTAGTCCGCCCAGTCCCAGGACGGGCTCTGGACCATGCTGTGGACAGCATGTGGACAGCCGCAAGGAATACGGTGAAACCCCAGGTCAATGCCGTCGCAGTGGCTGTTGACAACAGACCGTGGGCGTGTCGCGCACAACCGTGCCCCGGCGTGTCGTGACAACCGCGACCCACGGCCTCCATCCGCTCACCCGGCGCGGCCGCGACCGGCATGCCGTCCCCGCGACGATCCGTGGCGTCGGCGCCGGACTCGCCGCGCACGACACGACAAGGGCAGGACCGAGGCGACCGCCTCGATCCTGCCCCCGTTACTGAGCGTGTTCAGCCGGAGGGGCCGCCGGCCCGGTCAGCTCGCGACGACCGCGATGTCCAGGTCGGCGGTCACCTCGGGGTGCAGCCGGACCGTGACCGCGTGCGTTCCCACCGTCTTGATGTGGCCCGGCACCTCGACCGCGCGGCGGTCGAGCGGTGGACCGCCCGCGGCCCGGACCGCGTCCACGACGTCTGCCGCGGTGACCGAGCCGAACAACCGCCCGGAGTCACCGGCCGCCTTGGCCTTGACGGTCACCGAGAGACCGCCGAGCTGTCCGGCGACCTCCTTGGCGTGGTCGAGATCGCGGATCTGCCGGGCCTTCTGGGCCCGGTGGATCGCGGCGACCTGCTTCTCGGCGCCCCGCGTGGCTGGGATCGCCAGCTTGCGCGGCAGCAGGAAGTTGCGGCCGTAGCCATCCTTGACCTCGACGATGTCGCCGGGCGCACCCAGGTTGGGCACGTCGGCGGTGAGGATGAGCTTCACTGCGGTCCTCCTCAGCGGGCCGTCGAGGTGTAGGGCAGCAGGGCGACCTCGCGCGAGTTCTTCACCGCGACCGCGACGTCCCGCTGGTGCTGACGGCAGTTGCCGGTGACCCGGCGGGCCCGGATCTTGCCGCGGTCGGAGATGAACTTCCGCAGCAGCCCGGTGTCCTTGTAGTCGATCTCCTGGGCCTTGTCCTTGCAGAAGGCACACACCTTCTTCTTGGGCTTGCGCAGGACGGGCTTGGCCATTCGTGGTGCTCCTGGAGGGTCTTGACGTGGTCTCAGCGTGGTCGTTAGAAGGGGGGCTCGTCGTCGGCGGCAGGGCCGCTACCTGCGGGTGGCGCAGACCCCCACGGGTCGTCGTAGCCGCCTGCGGCAGCACCGCCGCCACCACCGAAGCCGCCGCTGCCACTGCCCCGGCTGACCTTGTTGACCTTCGCGGTGGCGTAGCGGAGGGACGGGCCGACCTCATCGACCTCGAGCTCGACGACGGTGCGCTTCTCGCCCTCGCGGGTCTCGAAGGAGCGCTGCCGCAGCCTGCCCTGCACCAGCACCCGCATGCCGCGGGTGAGGGTCTCGGCGACGTTCTCCGCCGCCTGGCGCCAGATGTTGCAACGCAGGAACAGCGCCTCGCCGTCGCGCCACTCACCGGTCTGCCGGTCGAACGTGCGCGGGGTGGAGGCCACGGTGAAGTTCGCCACCGCGGCGCCCGAGGGAGTGAACCGCAACTCCGGGTCGGCGGTGAGATTGCCGACCACGGTGATGACAGTCTCGCCAGCCATGGCGGCCTCCTAGCTCGCGGCCGGGGCGGGGGTGCGCTTGTGCTGATCGCGGCGGAGCACCTTGGTCCGCAGGACCGACTCGTTCAGGCCGAGCTGGCGGTCGAGCTCGGCCACCGTTGCGGGCTCTGCCGTGATCTCGAGGACGGCGTAGATGCCCTCGGCGTGCTTCGCGATCTCGTAGGCCAGCCTGCGCTTGCCCCACACCTCGACCTTCTCGACGGATCCACCGTCCGACCGGACGACGTTGAGAAAGGTCTCCAGGGACGGCGTCACAGTGCGCTCGTCCAGGCTCGGGTCCAGAATGACCATGAGCTCGTAATGACGCATGAGAACCACACACCTCCTATGGACTCGTAGCGGTCGCGGTCCACCCGCGACAGGAGGTTCTCACCGCGCCCCGACAAGATCCGGCCACCGGTGCGACCGATGACCGCTCGGACGACGCCCAGGTGGACGCCTGCCGGGGCGACGGGCCGAGGCTATCAGGGCGGTTGTGGACGACCGGACCCGGCCGGGCCGGGCGGGCGGCGCCCGCCACTACGCTCGACCCATGCTCATCGGGGCCCACGTCCGGGACGACGATCCGGTCGGCGCCGCGGCCGAGCTCGGGGCCGACGTCGTCCAGTTCTTCCTGTCCGACCCACAGGGGTGGAAGAAGCCACCCACTCATCCGATGGCCGAGCGGCTGCGCACCGGCGATGTCACCGTCGTCGTGCACTCGCCGTACGTGGTCAACATCGCATCGCCGAACAACCGCATCCGGATCCCGTCGCGCAAGCTGGTGGTTCAGCACGCCATCGCCGCCGCCGAGGTCGGCGCCATCGGGCTGGTGGTGCACGGCGGCCACGTCACGCAGGCCGACGATCCGGCCGTGGGCTTCGAGAACTGGCGCAAGTTCCTGTCCCGGCAGCAGGACGACGGCGGTTTCGCCGTTCCGATCCTGATCGAGAACACCGCGGGCGGAGAGCGGGCGATGGCCCGCCGGTTCGACGCGCTGGCCCGGCTGTGGGACGCCGTCGGCGAGTTCGACGTGGGTTTCTGCCTGGACACCTGCCACGCGTTCGCCGCGGGCGAGGACCTCGGCGACGTCGTCGACCGGGCCAAGTCGATCACCGGTCGAATCGACCTGGTGCACCTCAACAACTCGCGCGACGAGTTCGGCTCGGCCCGCGACCGGCACGCCAACATCGAGGGGGGCACGATCGCCCCGGACCAGCTCGCCGCGGTCGCGGCCGCCGCGGGCGCCCCGGTCGTGCTGGAGACCCCGACCGAGGGCCAGGCCGCCGACATCGCCTTCCTGCGCGAGCGGCTCGGACGGTGATCGGGACGGCGGTCGGTCAGGCCCGGGGGCCGGCACGCGCGGGTCCCGAATCGGTGACGGCGAACGCGCCGCCACGCAGCAGGCTGCTGCTCGCCGTTCTCGTGCTGCTCACCGGTGTGACGCTGGGGCTGGGCTTCGCGAACAAGGACCGGTGCACCGGTCCCGGCTTCGACGCCGCGGGCCGCAGCGTCCCGGACTACGACCTCCGGATCGACCGGGACGTCTGCTACTCCGACATCCAGCATCTGTGGCTCGGCCGCGACATCGACCAGCACGTCTTCCCCTATGTCGACGGCGACATCACACCCGAGGGTCAACTGGTCGGCGGGAGCGTCGAGTACCCGGTGCTCACCGGCCTGCTGATCTGGATGGGCGCGGTCGGTGCCAGCACCGACGCCCAGTTCCTGCTCGGCTCGGCGCTGCTGATGGCCCCGTTCGGCCTGGCGACCGGATGGCTTCTGGGGCGGCTCTCCCGCTGGCGGGCACTGCTCTGGGCGATCGGCCCCCCGCTCGTGCTCTATGCCTTCCACAACTGGGATCTGCCGGCGGTTGCCTGCGCAGTCGCCGCGGTCTTCGTGGTGCACGGCTGGCGGACCGGCCGTCCGCTGCGGCAGCGGGCGACCGTGGCCGCGGTGCTGCTGGGGCTCGGTTTCGCGTTCAAGCTCTACCCGGGCGCGTTCGTGGTGCCGCTGGCCCTGCACGTGCTCACCCGGGGCGGCGCCGGGCCTGCGGACGGATCCGACGAACGGCGAAGCGGCCGACTGGACTGGCAGGGCGCGCTGCGGGTGTCGCTGGCGGCGATCCTCACGGTCCTGCTGGTGAACCTGCCGTTCGTGCTCGGCGGCTACGACGGCTGGCGGGCCTCGGTCACGTTCCAGCAGCTACGCAAGGTCGACATCACCACCAACTCGATCTGGTTCTGGGGATTCCGCCCCGAGTCCGACCCGGACAACCTCGCGTTCCAGGATCTGGTCTCGTGGCTGTCCCCGACCTTGGTGCTGGTCTCCTTCGCGCTGGCCATCGCGGTGGGCTGGTGGCGCTGGCGGCGCGACGGGGTCTATCCCTGGATCGGGGTCAGCGCCGCGATGCTGTGCGGGTTCCTGCTGCTGCACAAGGTGCATTCACCGCAGTACACGCTGTGGCTGCTGCCGTTCTTCGTGCTG
Source organism: Pseudonocardia hispaniensis (assembly GCF_042658695.1). Taxonomy (NCBI): domain Bacteria; kingdom Bacillati; phylum Actinomycetota; class Actinomycetes; order Pseudonocardiales; family Pseudonocardiaceae; genus Pseudonocardia; species Pseudonocardia hispaniensis. The sequence goes on from NZ_JBHSQW010000035.1 coordinate 194,116, forward strand.
CTGCGGGTGCCCTGGACCGTCGTCGGTGCCTATCTGCTCGCCGACCTGGCGATCGGCATCGGCATCTTCCGCTGGTTCTACGCGCTCAAGATCGGCGCTGGCTACGACATCTTCTCCGGTCTCTCCGCCCAGGCCGTCGCGATCGGGGTGTGGGGCCGCGCCGGGCTGCTCGTGGTGCTGTTCGTGCTGTTCCTGAGGGTGTCCGAGACGGTTCCGCGGGTCCGCGAGGAACCGCCCGTCAGATCCGAACCGGTTCGGCCCGCCTGACCCATCCGCCCGGCCGGCTCAGCGCCAGGCGAACACCGGCTGTTCCAGATGCGCCACCCGGGTCGGACGCCGGTGCAGCACCAGCTCGCGGAACTGGTACAGCACCGCTCCGGTCGGGGCGTGCAGGTAGCGGTCGAACAGCGGTACCTGGATCACCGGGGCATCGGACTCGGGGATGGTGCGAAACCGCGGCTCGACGTCGATCTGGCGCAACGGGATGCGGTAGAGCGACTCGACCTCGTCCGGGTTGGGACGCAACTCGTCGACCTGGCCCGCCCACAGCACCACCGGGGTGATCAGATAGCCGGATCGGGTCGGATAGTCGTCGAGCAGCCCGAGCACGGCGTCCTCCCCCAGGTCGAGGCCGAGCTCCTCGGAAAGCTCGCGGCGGGCGGCCGCGGTGATGGTCTCCTCAGGATCGACCCGCCCTCCGGGCAGTGCCCACTGCCCGGAGTGCCTGCGCATCCTCGCGGCCCTTCGGGTCAGCGGGAACGCCAGCGCCTCGGCGATGCCCGTGCCCTCGCCGGTCGTCAGCAGGGTGATCGTCACCGCCGCGACCGCCAGATCGGGCCGGTCGACCGTTCGCCGGTCGAACCCGGCCAGCGCGTCCGCCACCGTCCGTCGCAGTTCGTCCATCCCTCACGCTCTCCCGCTCTCGCCGCGCGCTCCCACCGCGTCGGGCAGCTCCTCGTCCCGGACTCCGAGCACCTCACCGCTGCCCCGGCCGGCCGGATGGATCGGCCAGTCGGGGTCGTCGAGGCCCCGGGTCCGCAGCGGGTCGGTCGCCGGCCGCAGCACGGTGCGCACGACGAGTGCACACAGTGCGACGACCACCGCGTCGCGCACCAACACCGTCGCGAGGAACCAGTCCGGTGGTAGCCCCTTGTTCTCCGGGGTCAGGTAGTAGTACATGCGCGGCACCCAGACGAGCGCATCGACCAGCATCCACCCGAGCAGCAGCCGCCAGTGGGGCAGCGCGAGCACCGCGAGCGGCACCAGCCACAACGAGTACTGCGGGCTCCACACCTTGTTGACCAGCAGGAACACCGCGACGACGAGGAAGGCCAGCGATGCCAGCCGCGGCGGCCGGGGCGCCCTGGCCGCAAGGACGGCGATGCCCGCACAGGCGGCGAGGAAGAGCCCGAGGCTCACCGCGTTGAGCACCGTCGGCGACTGGCCGGGCTGAAGCGGGCCGTCGAAGCCCGGCCAGCCGGTGAAGTAGCTGACCACGAAGTAGAGCGAGTCGGGATCGGCCGGACGCGTTCCGTTGAGCCGGAAGAACTCCCACCACCCGGTGGTGAATGCGACCGCAACCGGCGCGTTCACCAGTACCCAGGCGGCGATGGCCGCTGCGATCGTCCGTCCGGCGGTGCCCAGGTCACGGCGTCGCCAGCCGACCAGGAGCACCGGCAGCAGCAACAACATCGGGTAGAACTTCGCGGCCCCGCCCACCCCGATCAGGACCCCGGCGAGCACCGGCCTGCGCCGGGCGAGCGCGAGCATGCCCGCCGTTGCGAAGGCGACGGCGAGCGCGTCGAAGTTCGTGAACACATGGACGAGCGCCAGCGGGGACAACGCGACGAGCGCGGCATCCCACGGCCGCGACGGCCGCAGCCGGCACACCGCCCACGTCGCCACCAGCCAGGCCAGCGCGAGCCAGGCCGCCGAGATGTCGAAGTAGACGACCACGGGCAGCGCGGCCGGCAGCGGCAACCGGTTCGCCAGCCACAACCAGCCGTCGGCGAAACGGGCGTTGGCCCACTGGAACCACCCGGTGAGCACCGGATACTCCATGTACCGCACCCGCTCGTTCGCGGTGCCCGCGCCTTCCACCCAGGAGTCGCGATAGGGCAGCGCGCCGACGTCCACCCGCTCGATGCCGTAGAGCGGGACGGTGTCGGAGTAGCACATCGCGACGTACTGCCGGTGGTCGCGCCAATCGAGGGCGAGGATGCCGTCCGTGGTCCGGTACTGCTGCAGGCAGGGCGCCTTGCCCAGCCAGCCCAGCGCCAGCACGAGCACCCCGAACAGCAGCACCACCCGCAGCGGGGTCCAGAAGCGGCTGCGCCCGACCAGGGCGTGCCTGCCGAGCGGCCCGCCGATGACGCGGCTGGCGGCGATCGCGAGCGGCTCGGTCCAGGTGGGGACGACGCGACCGCGGGGGGCTCGGGTCGTCCCGCTCGCCGAGCCGCGTTCGGTCACCCTGACCCCGGCGTTGCGGGTCCCCGCTGGCCGGGGTCGTTTGGTCGCGGGTCGAAAAAGCCGTTGGGTCGCAGGTCGAAGTTCCCGGCGGTCGGGAAGGCGGAGTCGCCCGGGTCACCCTGGTCGCGGGAACGGCCGTCCCGGGTGGTGTCACCCGAGTACGAATCCGGCTGGTTCGAGGCGCTCGATCCCGCCGAGGAGCCGTTCGGGTCGGTCGACTCGGTCGAGTCCGTTCTGGTCCGTTCCTCGTACACGGGCTGCCCGATCGGGACGAACTTGGAGAACTGCTCCTTCGGCGTGCCCTTGAGCGCCGTGTTCATGTACGCCTGCCAGATCGAACCGGGCAGCATCCGCCCGTAGACGGGCCGCCCGGACGCGTTCTTGATCGGCGAGTTGTCGTCGGTGCCGACCCAGACCGCGGTGGACATCGACGGGGTGTAGCCGATTGTCCAGGCGTCGTTGTTCTGGCCCGGGATCCGGCTCTGCACGGTTCCGGTCTTGGCCGCCACCGGCCGCCCATCGGACAGCCCGATCCGAGAGGAGGACGCGACGTCGGTCATCGACTCGGTCACGTTGCGCGCCACCTGCTGGGAGAACACCGACCGGCCGGGCACGGAGCTGAGATCGAAAAGCACCCGCCCGTCGGCGGCGGTCACCTTGGTGACCATATGCGGCTCGCGGTACATCCCGTCGGCCGCGAAGGTTCCGAACGCCGAGGCCAGGTCGACGGGATGAACCTCCTTGTCACCCAGGGAGATTCCGCCGGTGGGGTCGGGCAGCAGGTTCTGCGGGATGCCCGCCTTGTGCGCGGCCTCGGCCACCGCGGCGGGCCCGACCTGCATGGTGATCTGGTAGAAGACGGTGTTGATCGACTGGGTCATCGCCGTCTTCACCGTGCAGCTCGGGCAGCTGTACCCCTCGGAGTTCGACACCTTGACCCCACCGAAAGTCTGCGGGGACGAGCCGTCGAACACCGTACCGAGACCGATCGGGTTCGGCTTCTGCAACGCCGCGGCCAGCACGAACGGCTTGAAGGACGAACCGGGTTGCTTGAGCACCTGTGCGTAGTCCAGGCCGACGCCGTTGTCCCCGCCGTAGTAGGCCAGGATCGCGCCGGTCTTGGGGTTGAGCGACACCAGCGCCGCGCGCAGGTTGCCCGGCTCACCCTTCATGACCTTCTGGACGGCGTTGACGGCGTCCTGCTGCTTGTCGGGCTCGATCGTCGTCGTGATCGTCAGGCCCTCGGTGTTGATCTCCGTCTCGGTGATCCCGCGTTCCTCGAGCTCCGCGCGAACCTGGTTGTAGATATGTCCGCGGCTGTCCCCGGGGATGCCGCCACCGACGGGTTGCGGCTCCTTCCACCGGGGGAACTTCTCGGCGGCCCGGTCGGCGGGGGAGAGCCACCCCTGCGTCACCATCCCGTCGAGCACGAAGTTCCAGCGCTCCAGGGACTTCTCCGGATTCTTGGCCGGGTCCCAGCGCGACGGCGACTGGATCAGCCCGGCGAGCATCGCGCCCTCGGAGACGGTCAGGTCCTTGACGTCCTTGTCGAAGTAGGCCTGGCTGGCCGCCTGCAGGCCGTAGGCGCCCCGGCCCAGGTAGATCGTGTTGAGATAGTTCTCGAGGATCTGGTCTTTGCTTTGTTCCTTGGACACCTTGACCGCGAGCACGATCTCCTTGTACTTGCGCCACAGCGAGAACTCGTCGGCCCCAGTGGTCACCTTCACGTACTGCTGGGTGATGGTGGATCCGCCGCCGACGCCGCCGGTGAGCTGGCTCCACATCGCGCGGCCGATACCGACGATGTCGAAGCCGGGGTTGGAGTAGAACGAGCGGTCCTCGGCCGACAGCACCGCGCGCCGGACGGGTTCGGGCACCTGGTCCAGCGTGACCTTGGTGCGATTGATGTTGTCCGGGCGCACCGTGGCCAGCGGGCTGCCGTCCGCGTAGGTGAACGTGGCCACCTGGGTGATCGCCGCGTCGTCGGCCGTGGGGACGGCGAAGATCATCCAGCCGATGACGAAGGCCAGGAGCGGGCCGACGAAGGCGAGACCGGCGAGGACGTAAGCGGTCCGGCGGATCCGTCGCCACCGGATCTTCCGCCGTTCGTCGGGGCCGACCTGGTGCGTGTCGTCCCGGCCGGGCGGGGATCCCGCGGCACCGGGCCGCTCGGCCAGCACGATCCCGGGCGCCCGCGCGGCGGCCTCCGCGTTCGCCTCATGGGTGAGCAGCCCGGCGTCGTCGGGTCGCCTCCCGCCGGGCCGACCCGGCGGGATGGGTACCGGACCCGGCGGCACCCGGCCCGGCGGTGGGCCGCCGGCGGCCGGGGGGCGCGGGGCCGGGGCCGGTCGCGGCGGACCGTTCAGGCGTGGTGGAACGCCGGGACCAGCCGGTCCTGGCGGACGAAGGGGGACACCCCCCGGGGCCGGCGGCCGGGGCGGTCCGCCCGGGTACGGGCGCGGGACCGGACGGGCCCCATCGCGTCGGGGCCCTTGCCCGAACACGGGTTCATGTTGATCACTCACCATCGGCTCCGTTGGTCCGACCGCTGCGCCGACCCACCCCGGGGAGCGGGGTGTGGGTCCGGGGGGCACAGCTCAGCACCGCGGACTCCCGTCGAGCGGGCGGGCGGTGCCGGATTCTTCGATCGATCACTCGGCGGCTGTCCTCCGTCGACCCGACCGACCGGATCGTCCGCCGGTCCCAAGGACGTAGGAGGTCACCAGGTGGTTCCAACTGCAGGTGCGGCAGACCTCCACCGTATAGACGGAGAACTCCGCAAAGTGGGTCTCGAGCCGGCCCAGTTCCTCGCGGTTTCGAGCCGAGCCCGCGGCGTGCCCGAGCTCCTCCCCGAAGATCCACGAGACGTGGATCAGCCGCTCTTTCCGGCAGACCGGGCACGTCTCCTCGCTCGGCTCGCCGTGGAAACGGGCAGCGCGGAGCAGGTAAGGGTTGGCGTCACAGACCTCGGCCACCCCGACCCGACCGGAGTGGACGTCGGCGAGCAGCGCTCGGCGCTGCAACGCGTAGTCGACAACCTGTCGCTGGGTGAGCACCCGACCAGGGTACGCGCGCGGGTGGCCCGTTTCCCTGGACCGCCCGACGGAAGGTCACAGGCCCGGACCCGATGCCGTGATGTATCGAAGCGATATAGTGGGGTACGAAATCGCTCGCCAGCACTTCCAGCGGGGCGAGGGCAGGCCGTGGAGGGGGTCGTCGATGCTGGAACTGGCGATTCTGGGCCTGCTCAACGAGGCTCCGATGCACGGCTACGAGCTACGCAAGCAGCTCGGGGTCCGGCTCGGGGGCTTCCGTGTCTTCTCCTACGGCTCGCTGTACCCCGCTCTACGCAGGCTCACCCGCGCCGGCCTCATCGCCGAGGACACCGACCAACCGGTCCCGGAGTCGGCACCTGGCGCGTGGCCCCGTCGCAGCAAACGGGTGTACCGGATCACCGCCGAGGGGAAGGAACGCTTTGCTGAACTGCTGTCCGACGGGAGCCGCCAGACGTGGGACGACGAGAGCTTCGGCGTACATCTGGCGTTCTTCTCCCGGACACCGGCCGAGACGCGGATGCGCATCCTGGAAGGGCGCAGACGAGCCGTCGAGGAACGCCGTGAGGGCCTGCGATCAGCGCTTGCCCGGGCGGGGGAGCAGATCGACCGCTACACCCGCGAGCTGCACCAGCTCGGTCTGGACAGCACTGAGCGGGAGGTGCGCTGGCTCAATGAGCTGATCACCCGCGAGCGGGCGGAACAGGGAGAACACGAGGATTCTCCGGTCGCAGAACCGGAGCCACACGAGAAGTCATGAAGGAGGAGCCGGCCATGAGCCAGGTGCGTGTCGCCATTGTCGGCGTCGGCAACTGCGCGGCGTCACTGGTACAGGGCGTCCACTACTACTCGGACGCCGACCCGGCCACACGCGTCCCCGGGTTGATGCACGTGAACTTCGGCGGTTACCACGTGCGCGACGTCCAGTTCGTCGCCGCGTTCGATGTGGACGCGAAGAAGGTCGGCCGTGACCTCTCTGAGGCCGTCTTCGCCAGCGAGAACAACACGATCAAGATCGCCGATGTGCCACCGCTCGGGGTGCCCGTGCAGCGCGGGCACACGCTCGACGGGCTGGGCCGCTTCTACCGCGAGACGATCACCGAATCCGACGAGGAGCCGGTGGATGTCGCGCAGGCGCTGCGCGACGCCGAGGTCGATGTGCTGGTCTCCTACCTTCCGGTGGGCAGCGAGTCGGCCGACCGGTTCTATGCGCAGGCAGCTCTCGACGCGGGCGTCGCGTTCGTCAACGCGCTGCCGGTGTTCATCGCCTCGGATCCGGTGTGGGCGGAGAAGTTCCGGGCAGCGGGTGTTCCGATCGTCGGCGACGACATCAAGTCGCAGGTCGGCGCGACCATCACGCACCGCGTGCTCGCCAAGCTCTTCGAGGACCGGGGCGTCCAGCTCGACCGCACGATGCAGCTCAACGTCGGCGGCAACATGGACTTCCTCAACATGAAGGAACTCGAGCGCCTGGAATCGAAGAAGGTCTCCAAGACGCAGTCGGTAACCTCCCAGGTCGACCGCGACCTCGGCAAGGACAACGTGCACATCGGCCCGTCGGACTACGTGGCCTGGCTCGATGACCGCAAGTGGGCCTACGTCCGGCTCGAGGGCCGCGCGTTCGGTGACGTGCCGCTGAACCTCGAGTACAAGCTCGAGGTCTGGGACTCACCCAACTCCGCAGGAATCATCATCGATGCCGTGCGCGCGGCAAAGATCGCCAAAGACCGTGGAATCGGGGGTCCGCTCATCTCCGCATCGAGCTACTTCATGAAGTCGCCGCCGGTCCAGTACAGCGACGACGTCGCCCGCGAGGCGGTCGAGCAGTTCATCCGGGGCGAGCGCTCGGACTGACTCCCGGCCCGTCCGCACAGGCCCCGGCCGCCGGCTTCCGCCGGCAGCCGGGGCTTCTTCATGGTTGAGAATCAAGAATGTTTCAGGGTCGACCCGGAGTTTCCGAGGTGGAAGAGGTTTCACTCTTGTGGGCGGATCACGCGCACATCTCGGTTCGATTCGTGAGACATCCCACTCCAGCCGGGTGCACTTTCCGGAAATTCGGACGGAATGACATCCGTGATATTCATCCGTTTGCACTAAAGCCATTGTGATGACAATCACACGAATCTGGTTATGAAACTGAGATTCTCGTCATGACAACTGACCGAGATCTGTTCGTAATTTTCGGGCGGCCCGGTGGGTCGTCGCTCATCCCGAGTGGCGGGCGCCGGGTCACCGTCCGGACGGACGGGTCGTGGCTCGGTCTACCTCGCTGTGGCCGGGCGTCGTCTCGACCCCGCCCTGAGCGTGTCCCCGGCTTCCCCGAGCCGCGGCGCCGAACGTCAGCACGCGTCCGACGGTGCGACCAAAGGAACCTCGCGTGCCCGAAGACCGATCGACCCGGCCCAAACCTGCCCTGCTGATCCGCACCCTCATCGTCGCCGCCAGTGCTGCCGCGGCCACGTTCGCGCTGCTGCCGGGCACCGCCACACCGCAGGCCCCGGCGGGTCCGGGCGCCGCGAGTGCGTCCGTCGTCATCACCCGCGACGTGCAGCCCCTCGCCGCGCACACCCCCGCCGCAGGCGCCGCACGCAACGCCGCCCTGCAGAACGCCCTCAGCAGGCTGGGCGCCCCCTACCGATGGGGCGCCGCCGGACCCAGTGCCTTCGACTGCTCCGGGCTGGTCGTCTGGGCGTTCGGCACGGCGGGGGTACCCCTCCCCCGCACCAGCCGGGCCCAGTCCACGGTCGGCACCCCCGTCGCCAAGAGCGACCTGCGTCCCGGCGACCTGGTGTTCTTCTACCGGCCGGTCAGCCACGTCGCCATCTACGTGGGCGAGGGCAAGGTGGTGCACGCCAGCACCGCGGGTCAGCCGGTCAAGATCAGCGACATCGATCGCATGCCGTTCAGCGGCGCCCGGCGGGTCTGAGTCCCTCGACGGTTCATCCCGCATCGGCGGATGATCGATTGCGTAGGGTCGGACCGTGAACACACCCGCCCGTCCGCTCGCGCTGATCACCGGCGCCTCCCGGGGCATCGGGGCCGCCGTGGCCCGGGCCCTCGCCCCACGGTGCGACCTGCTGCTCGGTGGCCGCGATGTGGCGGCCCTCACCGAACTTGCCGATCGGCTCCCCGGAGCCAGAGCCTGGCCGGTCGAGCTCACCGACCCCGCGGCAGTGGCCGCCGCCACCGCCGGGATCGACCGGCTCGACGTCCTCGTGCACTGTGCGGGCGTCGGCCTGCTCGGCACCGTCGCCGAGACCGACGCCCAGACCTGGCGGCGACAGTTCGATGTCAACGTCGTCGCGGTGGCCGAGCTGACCCGGCTGTTGCTGCCCGCGCTGCGGGCCGCCCGCGGCGACGTGGTTCTCCTCAACTCCGGGTCGGGATACACCGCGCGGGCCGGCTGGGGCTCGTACGCGGCGAGCAAGTTCGCGTTGCGGGCCTTCGCCGACGCCCTGCGCGCCGAGGAGACGGCCAACGGCCTGCGGGTGACCTCGGTGCATCCCGGCCGGGTCGACACCGATATGCAGCGCGCCGTCGTCGAGCAGGAGGGCGGCACGTACGAACCCAGCCGCTACCTACGGCCCGAGTCGGTGGCCGCGGCGGTGCTGCTCGCGGTGACCGCGCCGCATGACGCCATGCTCACCGAGGTGTCGCTTCGCCCGACCGGGGGCTGAGCGAGGGGGCTACCATCACCCCATGCTCGACCCCGACGAGGTGGACCTCGCCGAGCTGGTCGACGCCATCGACGACCGGACCCCCGAGATCAGCTGGTGGATCGACCCCGGCACCGGCCGGATCCGCTCGACCCCGGACGCTGTGGATCGCGAGGGGCTTGTCGCCGACGGCTGGGTGCGGATCACGCCGACGCAGTCGCGGGAGAGCTATCGCGACATGGCCGACTTCGTCGAGGGCGTCCAGCACCGGCGCGCCGCCGACCTGCTCGACCGGGCACTCAGCGGTCGGGGCGCGTTCCGCCGGTTCAAGAACACCCTGTTCGAGTTCCCGGAGCTGCGTGACCAGTGGTACCGGTTCCGCGACGCCCGCTCGCGGCGGCGGGCGCTGGACTGGCTCGCCGACCACGGGCTCGTCGAACCGGATGCCGCCGCGCGGGCCCGGCTTCGCTACCCCGATCCGCAGCCGACGAACCAGGACGTTCCGGCGGCCGTTGCCGGCGACCTGGCGATGCTCTACGGCGATCGGCTCCGGCAGGTGCTGCTCTACGGCTCGTGGGCGCGCGGCGAGGGGGGCGTCGAGTCGGACCTCGACCTTCTGGTCGTGCTCACGGACCTCGGCTCGGTCTGGGACGAGCTGCGCCGGATGGACGACGTGCTGTGGCGGCACACCCAGCGGTCCGGACTCACCATCACGGCGCTCCCGGTGAGCCAAGCCGAGATGTCCCGGCCCACGATGCCGACCGTCATCCGGGCCAAGGTGGAGGCCGTGCGGATCGTATGAGCCCACCGGGAATAGCCAGAGCCCGCGCGGAGGTCGCCGCGGCGGCGCTCCTACGGGACCACGGCTTCGGCGCCCAGGCGGTGTCGCGCTCGTTCGACGCTGCCTTCCACGCGGCCGAGACCGCTCTGTTCGTGCTGGGCGAGACCCGATCGGAACATTCCGACGTCATCTCGGCGGTCGTCCGGCGGTTGGTGCGGGAGCGCGCCCTCGACCCGCGGGCGGCCAGGCTGCTGCGCTCGCTGTTCAACCGGGCCACGCTGGCCGACCGCTGCTACGACCCGGTTCCGCCCGCGGAGGCCGCGGCCGCCGTCGAGGACGCGGCCTGCGCGGTGCACCTGATCGCCGAATGGATCGACGACCCGGACCGCAGCGCGGTCCGCGGCCTCGGGCGCGACGCGACTCGGCTACCGGTCAGGCCCGCCCGACGGCGACGCGGATAGCCCGAGGGACCGGCCGAGCCGGCTCGCCACCGCTCGGTCGGGCAGCGACCTGCCTGCCGAGTCACCCGACGACGTTGACCAGCCGTCCCGGCACCACGATGACCTTGCGCGGTTCCCGGCCGTCCAGCAGCGCCGCGATCTTCTCATCGGCCAGCGCCGCCTGCTGAACGGTGTCGGGCCCGGCGTCGGCCGCGACCGTGATCCGCGACCGGACCTTGCCGTTGACCTGGATCGGGTACTCGACCGTCTCGGCCACCAGATACCGCTCGTCGGCCACCGGGAACGGCGCATACGCGAGCGACCCCTCATGCCCGAGGATCGACCACAGCTCCTCGGCGATATGCGGGGCCAGCGGGGCGAGCATCAGCACCAGCGGCTCCGCCACGGTGCGCGGCACCCCCTGGGCCGACCCCGGACCGTAGGTCTTGGTCAGGTGGTTGTTCAGCTCGATCAGCTTGGCCGCGGCGGTGTTGAAGTGCAGCGCCACGAAATCGACGTGCACCCCGGCGATCGCCTTGTGCAGGGCGCGCAGGGTCTCGGGGCCGATCTCGTCGGTCTCGGTGACCCGGGAACGACCGGTCTGCTCGTCGACCAGATTGCGCCACACCCGCTGCAGGAACCGCAGCGAGCCCACCGCATCCCGGGTGGACCATGGCCGCGAGACGTCCATCGGGCCCGTCGACATCTCATACAGCCGGAACGTGTCGGCGCCGAAGCGCGCGCACATCTCGTCGGGCGTCACCACGTTGCGCAGCGACTTACCCATCTTTCCGTACTCGCGGTTGACCGGCTGCCCGTTCCACGTGAAACGCCCCGGCCCCTCGATGTCCGGGCTCTCCGCGACCTCCTCGGCAGGCACATAGGCGCCGCGGGCGTCGGTGTAGGCGTATGCCTGGATATAGCCCTGGTTGAACAGCCTGCGGAACGGCTCCTCGGAGCTGACATGGCCCAGGTCGTAGAGCACCTTGTGCCAGAACCGCGCGTACAGCAGGTGCAGCACGGCGTGCTCGACGCCGCCGACGTACAGATCGACGCCGCCGGGGTCGCCCGGCCGCTGCGGGTCCTTGCCCAGCCAGTACTCCTCGACGTCGCGGTCGACGAAGCAGCGCTCGTTGTCCGGGTCCAGGTAGCGCAGGTAGTACCAGCAGGAGCCGGCCCACTGCGGCATCGTGTTCGTCTCGCGACGGTAGCGACGTGGCCCGTCGCCGAGATCGAGTTCGACCTCGACCCAGTCGGTCGCCCGGGACAGCGGCGGCTCCGGCTCGGTGTCGGCCGCCTCCGGGTCATAGGTCTTGGGGGAGTAGTCGTCGACGTCGGGCAGTTCGATCGGCAGCTCCGACTCGGGCAACGCGACGGGTAACCCGTCGGCGTCCCAGACGATCGGGAACGGCTCGCCCCAGTACCGCTGCCGGGAGAACAGCCAGTCGCGCAGCTTGTACTGGACGACCGCCTCGCCCTCGCCGCGGGCCACCAGCCAGTCGGTGATGCGCGCCTTGGCCTCGGCGACACCCAGCCCGTTCAGGCTGACCTCGTCGTTCGCGGAGTTGATCGCGGGGCCCTCGCCGACGTAGGCCTCACCACCCGCGCTCTGCCAGCTCTCCGGCGGCTCGACCGTGCGCACGATCGGCAGCCCGAACGCGGCGGCGAAGTCCCAGTCGCGCTGGTCCTGGCCGGGCACCGCCATGATCGCGCCGGTGCCGTAGCCCATCAGCACGTAGTCGGCGACGAAGACGGGGATCGGCCGGCCGTTGACCGGGTTCGTGGCGTAGCCACCGGTGAACACACCGGTCTTGTCCTTGCCCTCCTGCTGGCGGTCCAGCTCGGACTTGCGCGCGGCGGCGTCGCGGTAACCGGCGACGGCCTCCCGCGGCGTGTCGGCCCCACCGGTCCAGCGCGAGTCGACGTCCGCGGGCCAGTGCGCCGGGGTGATCGCGTCGACCAGCGGGTGTTCCGGCGCCAGCACCATGTAGGTGGCCCCGAACAGCGTGTCGGGACGCGTGGTGAAAACCTCGATCGAGGCATCCGCCCCCACGACCGAGAAGCGCACCCGCGCCCCTTCGGAGCGGCCGATCCAGTTGCGCTGCATCGACTTCACCGAGTCCGGCCAGTCCAACCGGTCCAGGTCGGCGGCAAGCCGGTCGGCGTAGGCGGTGATCCGCATCATCCACTGCTTGAGGTTGCGGCGGAAGACGGGGAAGTTGCCCCGCTCGCTGCGGCCCTCGGCGGTGACCTCCTCGTTGGCCAGCACGGTGCCCAGGCCGGGGCACCAGTTCACCGGCGCCTCGGAGATGTAGGCGAGCCGGTAGGAATCGATCACCCGGCGCCGCTCGACCGAGCTCAGCGCCGCCCAGTCACGACCGTCCGGGGTGCGCCGGGCGCCGCTGCCGAACTCGGCCTCCAACTCGGCGATCGGACGGGCCTTCTGCTGACGCTCGTCGTACCAGGCGTGGTAAATCTGCAGGAAGATCCACTGCGTCCAGCGGTAGAACGCGACATCGGTGGTGGCCACCGACCGCCGCGCGTCGTGGGCCAGGCCGAGTTGGCGCAACTGCGCCTTGTACCGCTCGATATTGGCCTCGGTGGTGACGCGCGGATGCGTGCCGGTCTGCACCGCATACTGCTCGGCGGGCAGGCCGAACGCGTCGAAGCCCATCGCGTGCAGCACGTTGCGGCCGTTCATCCGCAGGTAGCGGCCCAGCACGTCGGTGCCGATGAAACCGAGCGGGTGCCCGACGTGCAGCCCCGCGCCGGACGGGTAGGGGAACATGTCCAGCAGGTAGGTCTTCTCCCGGTCGGCACCGGGCTCGCCGGGGTTGGGCGAGTGGAACGTTCCCTCGGACTCCCACCGGTCCTGCCACTTGCGTTCGATCTCGGCGGCCAGCGTCGGGCCGTAGCGGTACGGCGGGGTGTCCGCCTCCGCACCGTCGGCCGCAGCACGCTGCGTGGTGGTGTCCGTGGTCATCTCCCGCTCACCTCGAGGCTCGTGACGTAACCGCCGTTCAGTACCGAAACAAGGATCCCCCGGCCCGACGGGGCAGGGTCGTCGCGCCCGGCGCTGGTTCAGCTCGGCGCGGCCTCGGTCGGTCGGGCCGCCTGCACGTCCTCCAGACTAACGCCGCGGACCGAAGCGCCCCGAACGGGCTGGCTTACCCTGGCCGGGTGCCCGAACTCGCCCGTCTGATCCTCGGCACCGTCCTCGTCGCGGCCGGTGCACTGCTGCTGAGCGTTGCCGTCCTCGGCGCCCGCGGCCGACTGCCCCGAAACCGGTTCGTCGGCGTACGGACCGCCGCGACGCTGCAGTCGGAGCAGACCTTCGCCCTGGCCAACCGGGTGGCCGCACCGCTCATCGGGGCGGCCGGTGCGGTCGGGATCGCCGGCGGGGCGGCGCTGCTCGCCGGCGCGCCCGGCCTGGCGAGCTGGGTGCTGCTGGCCGTGGCCGGGATCGGGAGCCTCGTGCTCACCGGGCTGGGCGGGGCGCTGGGGGACCGGGCCGCCGTCCGACTCGCCGCCGCCGAGCCGGAGCCGCCGGCTTGCGGCGGGGTGTGCGCGGGTTGCGACCTCGTGGCGGGCTGCCGGCCGGCCGGGTCGCCGGGCACCGAGACCTCCGGCTCCGACTCGGTGGGCCGATCCGGCTAGTTGAGTCCGACCTCCGCGGGGAAGGTCGACAACAGCGCCAGCGGCGCACCCTGACGGCGCAGCACCTGACCCCAGTGATCGGCGTGCCGGCCGGCGAGGATGTCGTCGGGCAGACCGGGAACCACGAACCAGTCGCCGCGGTCGATCTCCCCCTGCAACTGCCCGGCGTCCCAGCCGGCATAGCCGGCGAACACCCGCAGCCCGCGCAACCGGGAGGCGAGCCCGGCGGGGTCGCTCTCCAGGTCGACCAGTGCCACCGGCGCGCGGATGGCGACGAGCCCGTCCAGTCCGTTGATGGACTCGCCGGTGCGCAGCGCGGCCAGGCACAGCGCCGTGCGCCCGTCCACCGGTCCGCCCACGAACACCGACTGCGGCTGCGACGACAGCGGCGCCCAGGACGGCAGCACGTCCTGCACGTGAACCTCGCTCGGCCGGTTGAGGACGACACCCAGACTGCCCTGCGCGCGATGTTCGATCATGTACACGACGGTGCGGCGGAAGTTGGCATCGGTGAGGCCGGGCGACGCCACCAGCAACGTGCCCGGTGCCACCGGAACCGTGGCACCGGCGCCGGCGCGGTCGTACCTCACTTCTCCATGTTCGCATCCGGCCTCGCCCAGTAGCCTTCGGCCCGTGCCCACGTCGTCCGCGACACCGCCGGGTGATGTGGCGCCCCCGGGAACGGTCGCACCGAGCGCTCCGCGGCTCGGCATCGGGGGACTGCTGCGCGGCAGCGGATTCCGCAGGCTGCTGGCGGTGCGTCTCACCGCGCAGTTCGGTGACGGCATGTTCCAGGCCGCGCTGGGCGGTGCCGTGCTGTTCAACCCCGAGCGGCAGTCCGATCCCATCCTCGTCGCCGCCGGACTCGCGGTGATATTGCTGCCGTACTCGTTGGTCGGGCCGTTCGCCGGCGCGCTGCTCGACCGCTGGGACCGGCGACGTGTCCTGCTGGTCGCCAGTCTGCTGCGCGCGGCGCTGGTCGGGCTGGTGGCCGCGCTGGTCGGCACCGGGGTCGCCGATGCCCCGCTGTACCTGGCCGCGCTCGCGGTGGCGGGGGTGAGCCGGTTCGTGCTGTCCGGGCTGTCGGCGGCCCTTCCGCACGTCGTTTCGCCGCGGCACCTGGTGGAGGCCAATGTCGTGGCGGCCACCGCGGGGGCGGCCATGGCCGCCCTCGGCGGCGCCACCGCGATCGGCCTACGCGCCGTGTTCGGGTCGGGCAACGCGGGCTCGGCTGCCGTGACGGCCATCGCGGTGATCGGATCGGTGGGCGCGGCCCTCATCGCGGCCGGGTTCCAGCGAAAGCTGCTCGGGCCCGACGACACCGATGAACCGAGCCGGGCCCTGGTCGCGGTGGCCCTCGGGCTGGCCGACGGGGCGCGAGCCACCGCGGCGACCCCGTCCGTCGCCGCGTCGTTCCTCGCCCTGGCCGCACACCGGCTCGTGTTCGGTCTCAACACCCTCCTGACCCTGTTGCTGCTGCGCTACGCGTTCCGCGACGAGGGGGTCCTGCGCACCGGGATCGCCGGACTCGGGGAGGCGGTCCTGCTGGCCGCCCTCGGACTCGGCACCGCGGCGCTGCTCACCCCGTGGCTGGTGCACCGGTGGGGCCGGGGGAACGCCGTGCGTATCGCGATGGTCGCGGCCGTGGTGACCCAGCTGGGCCTCGCCGTCACGCTCAGCCTGCCCGCCGTTCTCGCGGCGGCGTTTCTGCTCGGCACGGCGGGGCAGGTGGTCAAGCTCTGCGCCGACGCCGCCGTACAGGGCGAGGCGGGCGATTGGGTTCGCGGCCGGGTGTTCGCGCTCTACGACGCGGTGTTCAACATCTGCTACGTCCTCGCCGTGACCGCCGCGGCGCTGCTGGGCCCGCCGGACGGGCGGGCCCCGTGGCTACTGGTCGCGGGCGTCGGGGTGTACCTGGTGGGGCTGCTCGCGCACGACTGGCAGCTGCGCCGCCTGCGGGTCACCCGCCACCCCGCCAGCTACGCCGCTCGGGCACCGGCCCGCGGCACGTGAGCGGCGCACGGGTCACGGCGCCACGCCGTGTTCCTCGGCCCACCGGCGCAGCTCGGCCTCGGCCTGCGCCCGATCGAGCGGACCGCGCTCCATCCGTACCGCGAGCAGGTGCTTGTAGGCCTTTCCGACCAGGGGGCCGGGCGGAACCCCCAGCAGCTTCATGATCTCGTTGCCGTCCAGGTCGGGCCGGATCGCATCGAGCTCCTCCTGCTTGCGCAGCGTCTCGATCCGCTGTTCCAGGGAGTCGTAGCTGCGCTGCAACGCGGCCGCCCGCCGCCGGTTACGCGTCGTGCAGTCCGACCGCACCAGCCGGTGCAGCCGATCGAGCAGCGGTCCGGCGTCGGTGACGTAGCGGCGCACCGCCGAGTCGGTCCACTCACCCTTGCCGTACCCGTGGAACCGCAGGTGCAGATAGACGAGCTGGGCGACATCGTCGACGACGGACTTGGGGAACCGCAGCTCACGCAGCCGCTTGCGGGTCATCTTCGCCCCGACCACCTCGTGGTGGTGGAAGCTGACCCGACCGTCGGTCTCGAACCTGCGGGTCGCGGGCTTGCCGATGTCGTGCAACAGCGCCGCGAGCCGCAGCACCAGGTCGGGCCCGTCGGTCTCGCGCTGGATCGCCTGCTCCATGACGACCAGCGAATGCGTGTAGACGTCCTTGTGCTGCATGTGCTCGTCGACGGCCAGCTGCATCGCGGGTACCTCCGGGATCGCCTGCTCCGCGAGCCCGGTCTCGACCATCAGCTCGATGGCCCGGCGTGGGTGCGCACCGAGGATGAGCTTGGTGAACTCCGTCTGCACCCGTTCCGGCGTGATCCGCGCGAGCTGCCCGGACATCTCCGTCATCGCCCGCTGCACCCTGGGTGCGGGAGTGAAGCCGAGCTGGGAGACGAACCGGGCGGCGCGCAGCATCCGCAGTGGGTCGTCGGCGAAGGACTCCTGCGGGGCCGCCGGGGTGTCCAGGACGCCGTTGGCCAGCGCGGCCAACCCGCCGTACGGGTCGACGAACCGCCGCTCGCCCGGCGAGCTGTGCAGCTCGACGGCCATCGCGTTGACGCTGAAGTCGCGGCGCATGAGGTCGTCGGTGATGCTGTCGCCGAACCTGACGGTCGGATTGCGGCTGACCCGGTCGTAGGCGTCGGCGCGGAAGGTCGTGATCTCCAGCACGTACCCGCGGCGACGTGCACCGACGGTCCCGAACTCGATGCCGGTGTCCCAGACGGCGTCCGCCCAGCCCTCGAGGATCCCCAGGATCTGCTCGGGGCGGGCGTCGGTGGTGAAGTCCAGGTCCCGCGGCGCGTCGCCGCCGGCGGATCCGGTGCGGCCGAGCAACGCATCCCGGACACTGCCGCCGACGAGGTAGAGCCGGTGTCCACCGGCGACGAAACGTGCGGCGAGCTCGTCGGCGACCGGCGCGATGTCGAGCATCTCCACGACTGCATTCTCCTGAGCCCGGCGCATCCGCGCCGTCTCCGCATCCGGAACGGCATGCGGTTGTCCGGACACGGCGGCCGAGTTGCCGGGAATCAGCAGCGAGGAAGACACGGCGGGCGAGTGTATGCGGGCCGGTCACCGCATCGCGCTGCAGATCCGGGTCACCGCCGAGACGGCGCGTCCCGCGGGGTGGGCGCCCATCCTCGTTACCATCGCAATATGTCCACCTCACGCGGCCGCTCGGGAGGGCGCCGCGCGGGGCGTCCGAACAATCGTCGCCGTCGGCTGCGCACCGTCGCCGAGACGTCCGCCGGGGGTCTCGTCGTCGACCACCACCGCGGCATGGCGGCCGTGATCGGCCGTCTCGACCGCCGCGGCCGGCTGCTCTGGTCCCTGCCGAAGGGCCATATCGAGGCCGGTGAGACGGCCGAGGAGGCCGCGGTGCGCGAGGTCGAGGAGGAGACGGGCATCATCGGTCGAGTGGTCGCACCGCTGGGCACCATCGACTTCTGGTTCGTCGCCGAGGATCGCCGTGTGCACAAGACCGTGCACCACTTCCTGCTGCGCGCGCTCGGCGGCGAACTGTCCGACTCCGATGTCGAGGTATCCGAGGTGGCCTGGGTGCCGCTGGAGGAACTGGAGTCCATGCTGGCCTACGCCGACGAACGCCGGCTGATCCGGCGGGCGACCGAACTGCTGGAGGAGACCGCGTGAAGCTGGTCGCGGCCCTGGCCGCGATCGTGTTGCTGCTCGCCGGGCCGCTGACCGGCTCGGCTCTCGCCGCGACGCCCGCGAGCGGCGCTCCGGCCGAGGCCCCGGTCACCGGTTCACCGCTCGTGCTCACCCTCGAGCAGGTGACCCCGAGGCTGGTCACCGCCGAGGGTCCCGCGACGATCACCGTGACCGGAACGCTCACCAACACCGGGCCGGTCGCCGTCGACGAGCTCGAGATCCGGCTGCAGCGCGGCGACGCGTTGCGCACCGAGGGCCAGATCCGAACCGCGATCGAGGACAGCGCGGGCACCGACGCGGTCATCCCGCAGTTCGCCGACCTGCCGGGGGTGCTGGAGCCGCAGCAGCGCATCCCCGTCCGGTTCAGCGTGCCGCTGCGCGGCGGCCCCGGCGTCGGGCTCGCCCTGTCCCAACCCGGCATCTATGAGCTGCTCGTCAACGTCAACGGTGTGCCCGACGGGAACGTACGGGCCCGGCTCGCCGCGGTCCGCATGCTGCTTCCGGTGCTGTCGCTGCCGCCGGATCCGGGCGTCGGCACGTCCCCGCTGGAGGGCTCCTCGGCCCGGAGCCCGGGCATACCGTTCACGATGCTCTATCCGATCGCCGACGCCCCGCGGCGGCTTCCGGGTGTGCCCGGGGAGGTCACGACCCTCACCGATGACGACCTCGCCGACTCCTTTGCTCCCGGCGGGCGGCTGAACGGCCTCGTCTCGGCGCTCGCCCAGCGCGCCCCCGTCGGATCGCGGGTACGCGAGTCCATCTGCCTCGCAATCGATCCCGACCTCGTGCTGACGGCCGCGGCGATGCGCAACGGCTACCAGGTCCGTGGCCCCGACGGCACTCTCGGCCCGGGCCGAGGAGCGGGTGCGGCGGGCAGCTGGCTCGACGCGCTCGTCGCGACCGCGCGCGGCGGGTGCGTGCTCGCGCTGCCGGTGGCCGATGCCGACCTCGTCGCGCTCACCCGCGGTGATCTCGGAGAACTCGCCGCGCGGGCCGTCACCGACGGTCGCGAGCTGGTCGCCACGGCACTTCGCACTCCCGTTCTCGACGGAACACTCTGGCCCGCCGACGGGCTGCTCGACGAATCGACTCTGGCGGCGGTCGGCACCACCAGCACCGCCGCCACCCGAGCGTTCGTGCTCTCTGCCGAGGGAATCGAGCAGGGCCGGGCCCCCGCGACGTCCGGGGTGGTCCGCATCGCCGTCGCCCAGCCCGGTGTGACCGCCGTGCTCACCGATCCGCTGCTGACCCGGGCCGCCGTCGGCCGCACCGGGATTGGCTCACCCCAGATCGTCAGCAACTCGATGCCCACGCCCAGCACGGCGGCCGGGATGTCGACCCCCATGTCGACCCAGGACGTCATCGGCGCACTGCTCTTCCGGGCCCAGGAGGGCTCGAAGCCGGGGTCGAGCGGCCCGCTCGTCCTCGCCCCACCACACCAGTGGGCTGCCGACGGGACCGGTGCCGACGCGCTGCTGTCGGCCGTCAGCCGGATGCTGGACGAGGGGCTGCTGCAGCCGCGGTCGCTTGCGGCCGTGGTGACCGCGGGCCCGCCGGCGGACTCGCGTTCGCGGCGGCTGTTCTATCCGGTCAGTGCGGGCGCCCGCGAGATTCCGCCCGCCCTCATCGACCGGGTCCGCACCACCGGTGACGAGATCAATCGGCTACGTGGTGCCGCACAGAGCGAACCGGGGGTCGGGGCCAGCCCGGCCGACGTCTTCGACCCGATGCTGCGGGCCACCCTGCGGGCGACGTCGGCGGCCTGGCGGGGGCGCCCCGATCTCGCCGGCCGCAGCGAGGCCATGATCTCCGACCGGATCCGCGAGCTGCGGTCCTCGGTGCGGGTGCTCGAGCCACCGGGCCCGTACTCGCTCGGCACCAACGAGGCGCCGCTGCTGCTCACCGTGGCCAACGGTCTTCCGGTGGCGATGACGGTCCTGGTCGAGCTGCACAGCACCGCCGGGCTGAAGGTGGCCCCGATCCCGCAGCAACGGGTCCCGCCGCTGGGCCGGATCCAGGTCCGGGTCAACGCCGAGGTCACTCGCTCCGGGCAGTTCGCGGTCGACGCGACGGTACGCACCCCCGATGGCGGCTCGCTCGGCCCGCCGACGCGACTGCAGGTCCGCTCCACGGCATACGGCACGATCACCGTCTGGCTCACCGCGATCGCCGGCGTGCTGCTGGTCGTGCTCGTCCTCCGGCGGATGCTGCGCCGATTCCGTGGGGAGCGGAGTAGGCCGGCACCCGACCATCCCCGCCCCGGGCCCGCGGATCCGCATGCCGGCGCGCCGAACCCGAGAGCCGCCGCCTCCCATCCGTCGCACCGCAACAGACCCGGGCCGACGACACCGCGCCGGGTTCCGACACAGCGTCCCTGACCTGCCCTGACGAGATTCCGCTTACCTCGATCGAGCGGATGTCGTCGTATATCGCTTCGCTGCCGTAACCTGGCTCCTGGGGTGTCGGTACCGGGCGGGATCGTGCTGCTCGGAGGGGGGAGGTCAGCGCTGGTGAGCGGGCAGACGGAGCAGCGGCCCGCAATCGCGCGGAGCATGGTGACAGCCACGGTGGTGCCGGAGCAGAACCGGATCACGGACGAACCAGACCATCGCCCACCGCATCCGGAGCCGAACCGTTCCGGTCCCGGGACGATGCTGGCGGGCCGCTACCGGCTACACGTCCGCGTCGGCGCGCAGCCGCGGGCGGGTGTCGAGTTCTGGCAGGCCGAGGACATCGTGCTGCAGCGAGACGTCGCCGTGACCGTACTGCGCAGGCTCGCCGGCGACCCGCAGTCCGACGATCCGGACGGCACCGCCCGCGCGGGGGAGATGATCGTCCGCGCGCTGCGCGCAGGGTGTTTCGAGCACCCGGGATGCGCCCGGCTCCTCGATGTGCTGGCCCCCGGAACGGGGGGCATGCCGCCGGACGTCCTCGGCGCCGCGGTCGCCGAATGGGTACCGGGCCAGAGCCTGGCCGAGTTCGTCTCCGGCGGTCTGATCAAGCCGGTCAAGGCGGCCCGGATCCTCGAGCCGCTGGCCTCCGCCGCAGAAGCAGCCCACCAGCGGGGGCTGACCCTCGGCTGCGACGACCCCCAGCGAATCCGGATCACGCCCGACGGGCGCGCCCAGCTCTGTTTTCTGCTGACCCGTCCCGATGTGAGCCTCGCCGAGGACGTGCGCGGCCTCGGCGGACTGCTCTACGCGCTGCTCACCTCGAGATGGCCGCTGTCGGTCGCCGACGCCGCTCGCGCCGGGCTGGCCACGGCCGACCACGCCGCCGACGGGAACGGACCGGTCGCTCCGTCGGCGTTGCGGCCCGGGGTGCCGGTCGAGCTCGACGCTCTGGCCAGCGGAACCCTCGGCTCGTCCGACAGCCCGGTGACACGCGTGCACACCGCGGCGGCGGTGCACCGGACGCTCGCCGAGGTCTGTGCCGAAGCCGATCGCAACGCCCTGTTCCCCCCGGCGCACGACGGCGTCCCACCCGAGCCGGAGGACGTCTGGCAGGACGGCGGGCGCCGCAGGCAGGCCACCGACCCGGGACGCCGCCGCAAGCTCGCGATCGGGCTGGCCCTGCTCGGTGCCGGCATGCTCGTCGTTCTCGGATACCTGGGCGTCCAGCTCGGAGCGATGTTCGGCGACTCCTCGGGGCCGCGTATCGTGGTCGGCAGCCCGGTACCACCATCTGATGCCGCCACCACACAACCCACGCCGGCCGACGACTCGACGCGGTCGGTAGCGGCCGCCGGCGTCGAGGTCTTCGATCCCACCGGGGATCCCGACAACGCCGGGCGTATTTCCCGCGTGATCGACGGCAACCTCTCGACGAGCTGGCGCACCTATGCGTACCGGCAGCAGTTCCCGGCGCTCAAGCCGGGCGTGGGGATCATGGTCTCGTTCGCGTCGGCGGTGCAGCTGTCGAGCCTGTCGATCGATTCCCCGAGCGCGGGCAGCGTCGTGCAGATCCGCTCGGCGCCCGCCGCCGAGGCCCCGTTCAACGAGACCGTGCCGATCACCGAGGTGACCCTCGGGTCGGGGGCGACCCAGGTGTCGCTCGCGGACAGCCAGCCGGTGCAGCATCTGCTGATCTGGATCACCAAGCTCGGCGGTGGCGGGGAGGAGAACGCCACCGAGATCAACGAGCTCCGGTTCCAGCGGGTCGGGCACTGACCGGCGAGTTCTCCGAAACGCCCACGGGACACGAACGGGCCGACCTACGCTCCGCCTCGTGTCCGCCCCGCCTCGCTCCGACCACGAGCTGATCGCGGCCCACCGGGACGGGGATCGGCGGGCCTTCGACGAGCTCGTTCGCCGGCACGGCGACCGGATGTGGGCGGTGGCGATCCGGACCCTGCGGCAGTCCGACGACGCCGCCGACGCTGTGCAGGAGGCGCTGGTGTCGGCCTACCGCCGGATCGACGGCTTCCGCGGGGACGCGGCAGTCGCGACCTGGCTGCACCGCATCCTGGTCAACATCTGCATCGACCGGCTCCGCCGCGAACGCGTCCGCCACACCGTTCCCTGGCCGGAGCGGGACGTGCCCGACCGCCGCGGCGACCCGGTCGGTGAGGTCGCGACCCGGATCGATGTGGACGAGGCCCTGGCGCTGCTTTCGGTCGACCAGCGGCTGGCGATCGAGCTCGTCGACGTGCAGGGGTGGTCGGTGGCCGATGCCGCCACGATCCTGCAGGTCGCGCCGGGCACGGTGAAGAGCCGCTGCGCACGTGGCAGGCTCCGGCTGGCCCGGCTGCTCGGCCATCTGCGGGAGGGGGAGCGGTGAGCGGATCACTCGACCCGTTCCGGCTCGCCAGGCTCGACGCCGGGCTGGGGGACCCGCGGGAGGCCGCCGTCGAACGCGCCCGCGCCGCCACCGACCCCGCCGCCGGCGCCGTGCTCGACGCTCTCGCCGCCACCCGCGCGGAGCTCGCCGCGCTGCCGTGCCCGGCGCTGCCGCCCGCGGTCCATGCTCGGATCAGCGACGCGTTGGACGCCGTGGACACCGCCCGTGTCACCCGCCGCAGGCGGCCCGCCGCCCGTCGCAGGCTGCGCGCGGCCGCCGCGACGCTGGTCGGTCTCGCTGCGGCGTCCATCGCCGTTGCGCTTGCCGGGCCCGCACGCGTTTCCACCCCCGTGCTCGCGCTGCACGCGGACGAACTGGCGGCGGCGGCCCCGGTGTCCCTCGGCGCCACCGACCTCGGTCCACTCGCCGACGCAGACCGGCGCGCGGAGTGTCTGGGCGCGGCCGGCGTGCTGGGGCCGCATGAGCCGGTCCTGGGCGGACGGCCGGTGCTGCTCGACGGACGGCCGGGGACCCTGCTGGTGCTCCCGACCGGCACGCTCGGGAGCTTCCGGGTGGTGGTCGTCGACCGCGACTGTGGGCCCGCGGGGGGAACGCTCCTTGCCGAGCACACCGTCCCCCGGTGACTGCTGTCACGACGGCGGCGCCCGAGCGGCCGGGCGCGGAATGGCCGCTCCTAGGATCGCGTTGTGCCGACCGAGTGGCAGACCTGCCCGAAATGCTGCCGGAACACGGCGAGGAAGGAAGGCCATCGGTGACCACCGCCGAGAAGGTTCACGAGCTGATCATCATCGGATCTGGTCCGGCTGGATACACCGCCGCGATCTATGCCGCGCGAGCGCAGCTGGCCCCGCTGGTGTTCGAGGGCTCACAGTTCGGTGGTGCGCTGATGACCACGACCGAGGTGGAGAACTACCCCGGTTTCACCGACGGGATCATGGGCCCCGAGCTGATGGAGCAGATGCGCGGCCAGGCCAAACGCTTCGGGGCTGATCTGCGCCCCGAGGACGTCGAGGCCGTGAACCTGACCGGGGAGATCAAGGAGGTCACGGCGGGCGGGATCACCTACCGTTCCCGGGCCGTCATCCTCGCGATGGGCGCCGCCGCCCGATACCTCGGTGTTCCGGGCGAGCAGGCCCTGCTCGGGCACGGCGTGAGCTCGTGCGCGACCTGTGACGGGTTCTTCTTCCGCGACCAGGACATCGCCGTCGTCGGCGGGGGTGACTCCGCGATGGAGGAGGCCACCTTCCTCACCCGGTTCGCCCGGTCCGTGACGATCGTCCACCGCCGTGACGAGTTCCGCGCCTCGAAGATCATGCTCGAGCGGGCGAAGAGCGATCCGAAGATCCGCTGGCGGACCAACGCCGAGGTCGTCGAGGTCATCGGTGATGGCAGCGTCACCCAGCTCCGGCTGCGGGACACCACGTCCGGCGTGACGTCCACCCTCGATGTGACCGGCATGTTCGTGGCGATCGGTCACGACCCACGCAGCGAGCTCGTGCGCGGCGTGCTGGAAACCGACGAGGCCGGCTACGTCACGGTGGCCACGCCGAGCACCAAGACCCGGATCCCGGGCGTGTTCGCCTGTGGCGACCTCGTCGACCGCACCTACCGGCAGGCCGTGACCGCGGCAGGCTCGGGCTGCAGTGCCGCGATCGATGCCGAACGCTGGCTCGCCGAGGCGCCGGTCCCGGCCGAACTCGCCGGCGGCGGCTACGGCTCCGCGCCGGTTGAGGCCGCCGTCGCCACCCAGCGCTGATCATCGATATCGGCATGACCATCTTCGCGAAAGGAAGGTACTGATGGGCAACAACACCGTGGACGTCACCGACGCCTCGTTCGAGGCCGACGTCTTGAAGAGCGAGAAGACCGTGCTGGTCGACTTCTGGGCGGCCTGGTGCGGTCCGTGCCGGATGGTTGCCCCGGTCCTCGACGAGATCGCCGGCGAGCACGCCGACTCCCTCACGATCGCCAAGCTCGATATCGACGCCAACCCGGCCACCGCCCGCGACTATCAGGTGATGTCCATCCCAACGATGATCGTGTTCAAGGACGGCAAGCCCGTGAAGCAGATCGTCGGCGCAAAGCCGAAGGCCGCACTGCTTTCGGATCTGGCCGACTACCTGGGCTGATTCGCCCGTAGCGGACGCCTCGCCGCGTGTCCCGGCTGCGCAAAGTGGCCGGGACACGCGTGTTTCGGCGACCGTTGTCTCCCCCGGATGGGTCGGCAAGGCACAATGGGGCCGGCGGCCTGTGGTCATACCGAGGCCAGGCACGCAGGGAAGCGCCGCTCGCGCGGCACGACAAATCGAGCGAGGGGTGCATGCAGCTGCTCCGCCGCGGGGACAGCGGTCCGGCAGTCGCCGAGATCCGAACGATGCTGACGGGGTATGGCTTGTTGCCCGACGTGCCAGGCGGCCGCTACCACGGCGCCGCGCAGTTCGACCGGGATGTCGAGCACGCCGTCCGCGCATTCCAGCAGCGTCGCGGACTCATCACCGACGGGATCGTGGGTCCGGACACCTACCGCGCCCTGCGCGAGGCGCGCTGGAACCTCGGCGATCGCATGCTCGCCCTGATGATCTCCGCGCCGATCAGCGGCGACGATGTTTTCGCGCTGCAGGAACGTCTCCTCGAGCTCGGCTACGACGTCGGCCGACCCGGCGGCGTGTTCGACGAGCAGACCGAGACCGGGTTGCGCGCGTTTCAGCGGGACTACGGGCTCACCCCCGACGGGGTCTGCGGGCCGCAGACGTTGCGGGCGCTGCGACAGTTGGGCCGCAAGGTCACCGGCGGCCGTCCCGGCCTGCTGCGCGAACAGGAGCTGCTGCGCCGGGCAGGTCCTCGGCTGCGGGGCAAACGCATCGTCATCGACCCGGGACACGGCGGCCTCGACACCGGTGTTTCGGTGGCCGGGGTCACCGAGGCCGACCTGATGTGGGACCTCGCCCGCCGGCTCGTCGGGCGGATGTCGGCCACTGGGATGGAGGCACTGCTGTCCCGGCAGGAGCACTCCTGCCCACCCGAGAACGACCGGGCCGCGTTCGCCAACGCCGCGGGCGCCGACCTGGTGCTGTCGCTGCACACCGACGCGAACCGCAGCATGCAGGCCCAAGGTCTCGCGACCTTTCATTTCGGCAACGGCTCCGGAGCGACGTCGACGGTGGGGGAGGCGTTGGCCGAGCTGATCCAGCGGGAGCTGCTCATCCGCACGTCGCTGCTCGACTGTCGCACCCAGCCACGGACCTGGGAGCTGCTGCGGTTGACCCGGATGCCTGCCGTGCGGGTCGAGGTCGGGTACCTGACCAATCTCGGCGATCGCCGCAAGCTTCTCGATCCCGCGTTCCGCGACGTGGTGGCCGAGGGGATCCTCGTCGGCGTCAAGCGGCTCTACCTGCTCGGCCAGAACGACCAGCCGACCGGCACATTCACCTTCTCCGACGTCCTGGCTCGCGAACTGGGCCGCAACGAGGCCAGAGCGATGTAGGAACCCCGCCGGGCGCTACGGCCGGAGTGCTGGGCTCCACCCGTACCGGGTCACGGGGCCGGGACGCTCGACTCCGCGGGAGCGCTCGCCTGCATCGGGATCGTCACGCTGCCGAAGATTTGTTCGAGCGCGGCCTCGACGTCTTCCTTCCACGTCAGTGCCGCGCGCAGTTCCATCCGCAGCCGCGGCCATCGCGGATGCGGCCGAATGGTCTTGAACCCGATGCGGCGCAAGAACTTCGCCGGGATGACGCAACCGGGCTCGGTCCCGGGTCGGGCGTCGCCGAAGACCTCGATCGCCTTGACCCCCCGCCGGGTCAGGTCCTTCACGACCGCCTGGGCGAGCGTTCGGCCCAGGCCTTCGCCGGCGAACTCCGGGCGGACCTGCATGGTGGTCAGCAGCACCGCATCGGCGCTGACCGGGCCGGTCGGCATCTCGGCGGCGCGGGGGACCGCTGTGGGCGGGGCGTACATCACGTAGCCGGCGGGCTGGCCCCGAACATAGACGACCTTGCCGCAGGAGCCCCATTCGAGCAGCACCCCGGAGACCCAGGCCTCCTTCTCCAGGTCGGTGGACCCGAAATCGACGGCCTGTACGCCGAGCTGTTCGGACAGCTCCCAGAAGACGCAGGTGCGGCAGCGCTTGGGCAGGTCGTCCAGATTGTCCAGCGTGATGCCCGCGACGTGCCAGGACAAGACCAACCTCCGGCGGCTGAGCGGGTTGCCTATGGACTCGAACTGCCGCCACCCTAAGCGCCGGCACCCGAGCTTAGATCGATCCAGGACCGATCCGACACCCTTGATGCTGCGATCGGTCTCTCAGCCTCGACGAAGGGCGGGATCGTCCCCCCTCCTGGTTACACTCAGCCGGTCCGGATGTCATCTTCTCGCCAGCCCGGGAGGCGCTACCCGTGCCCGTACCGACCCCCGCATCGCCCGGTCCGCAGCCGCCCGTCCCGTCTTCGGGGGCAGCGGCGACGATCGCACCGACCGAGCGGTTCGCGGCGCGGACGACGGGCATGACGGCCTCGGAGATCAGAGCGTTGTTCGCGGTGGCCAGCAGGCCCGAGGTGGTCTCGCTCGCCGGCGGCATGCCGAACCTGGCCGCGCTGCCGCTCGAGGCGCTGGCCGGAGAGGTCGCCGACCTCGTCCGGCGCGAGGGTCAGGTGGCGCTGCAGTACGGGTCGGCCCAGGGTGTTCCCGCGCTGCGCGAGCAGATCTGCGAGGTCATGCGGCAGGAGGGGATCAACGCCGACCCGGGTGACGTCGTCGTCACCGTCGGGTCGCAGATGGCCCTCGATCTCGTCACCCGCATCTTCTGCGACCCCGGCGACGTCGTGCTGGCCGAGGGTCCCTCGTATGTGGGTGCACTCGGTAGCTTCGCCGCCTACCAGGCGCGCGTCGTACATGTCGCGATGGACGAGCACGGGCTGATCCCCGACCTGCTGCACGACGCCGTGCGGACGCTCGCGGCGCAGGGGATCACCCCCAAGTTCCTCTACACGATCCCGACCTTCCACAACCCGGCCGGGGTGACGCTGACCGTCGAGCGCCGCACCGAGGTCCTGGAGATCTGCGCGCGGTACGGAATCGTCGTCGTTGAGGACAACCCCTATGGGCTGCTTGGCTTCTCCGGGCGAACCTACCCGGCGCTGCGCTCCTTCGAGCCCGAGGTGATCTACCTCGGTTCGTTCTCCAAGACCTTTTCGTCCGGGTTGCGGGTCGGCTGGGCGCTCGTCCCTCCCGCGGTGCGCGACCGGCTGGTGCTGGCCGCGGAGTCGGCCACGCTGTGTCCGCCGAGCTTCAACCAGATGCTGGTGTCGCGGTATCTGCAGGGGCACGACTGGCGTAGCCAGGTCAAGACCTTCACCGAGGCGTACCGCGACCGGCGCGATGCGATGCTCTCCGCGCTGGCCACCTACCTGCCCGAGGGCTGCGAGTGGAACGTGCCGGACGGCGGGTTCTACGTGTGGCTGACCGTCCCCGAGGGCGTCGACACGAAGGCGATGCTCCCGCGTGCCGTCACCGCCCGGGTCGCCTACGCCTCCGGCACCGGCTTCTACGCGGACGGACTCGGCAGCCGGCAGTTGCGGCTGTCCTACTGCTATCCGACGCCGGAGCGCATCACCGAGGGAGTCCGCCGGCTGGCCGGCGTGTTGGAGGCCGAGCTCGACGTGATGCGTACGTTCGGCTCGCCGGCACGGATCTCGACGGCCCGCAACGCGGCGAGCGGCGGCCCTCAGTCGCCGTCCCCCGATACCGCCTGACCATGACACCGGGCCGGCGCCCGGCCGGTTTCACGTGAAACGCCGAGCCGGACGCAGGCCCCGGGCATCGGCCACAACCACCCACCCGAGGCCGCCGCGGTTTCACGTGAAACGCCCCGCGGTCCTGCGGCGTCGTCCGCTGGCGGAGAATTCGCCGTGAGCACGCCCGATACGGCTGCCGCGGTGGCCGTCGACCAGCGAGGAGCAATCGTGAACGACCGGACCGTCGCGGTCTTGACCGGCGGACTGTCCCACGAGCGAGAGGTGTCCCTGCGTTCCGGACGAAGGCTGGCGGCCGCGCTCCGCGCGACCGGGATCGATGTCCACGAGTGGGATGCCGATTCGAATCTGATCGAGCGACTCCGGTTCGACCGGCCGGACGCCGTCGTCATCGCCCTGCACGGGGGCGAGGGGGAGAACGGCTCGATCCAGGCAGTCCTCGAACTGCTCGGCATTCCGTTCGTGGGGACCCCGGCTCCCGCGTGCCGACGGGCCTGGGACAAGCCGACGGCGAAGGCCGAACTCGCGAGGGCCGGCCTCGACACGCCGGACTGGGTTGCATTGCCCCACGCGACCTTTCGCGAACTGGGTGCACGCGCGGTGCTCGACGCGATGGTCGAGCGGCTCGGCCTGCCGTTGATGCTCAAGCCCGACCAAGGCGGCTCAGCTCTCGGCGCCCAGGTCGTCACGGATGCGGAGGAGCTTCCCGCGGCGATGGTCAGCTGTCTCGCCTATGCGGACACCGTGCTGGCCGAGCGCTTCGTGGACGGGATCGAGGTCGCCGTGTCCGTGGTCCACGACGGCGGTGCCGAGCCGCGTGCATTGCCGCCGGTCGAGGTCGACGTGCAGAGCGGCTTCTACGACTACACCGCCCGGTACACGCCCGGGGCGACGAAGTTCCACTGCCCGGCCCGGCTCGATCGGGCGGTCCTCGACCGCCTCGAGGAGAACGCGCTCGCCGCCCACCGACTGCTCGGTCTGCGTGATCTCTCCCGGATGGACGGCGTGGTCGACGCCGATGGCCGCATCCAGATCCTCGAGGTGAATGTCTCGCCGGGGCTCACCGACACCTCGTTGTTGCCCACCGCGGTCGCGGCGGCCGGGATGGATCTCGGCGAGTTGTTCGCCGCGCTCGTGGAACGCGCCATCGAGCGCGGCGGCCGTTTCACGTGAAACGCGCCCGGTCGGCGTCGCGCTGAGCATCCTCGGAGCTCATCATCCCGGCGATGCGCTCCAGGTCCTCCACCGAACCGAACTCCACAACGATCCGGCCCTTGCGCTGGCCCAACTCCACTCGGACCCGGGTGTCGAACCGATCTGACAGCCGCTCTGCGAGCCGCTCCACCCCGGGCGCGTGCATCGGCTTGCGCCGGCTGGCCCGTGCCGGGGTCGGCGCCTCCCGCCGGGCCAACAGCACCGCCTCCTCGGTGGCGCGCACGGACATTCCCTCGGCCACGATCCGCGCGGCCAACTCCTCCTGCTTGCCCGGATCGTCGAGCCCGAGGAGAGCCCGCGCGTGTCCGGCCGTCAGGACGCCGGCCGCGACCCGTCGCTGCACCGGCAACGGCAGCTTCAGCAACCTGATCATGTTGCTGACCACCGGTCTGCTGCGGCCGATCCGATCGGCCAGCTCGGTGTGCGTCACGCCGAACTCGGCCAGCAACTGCTCGTACGCCGCTGCCTCCTCCAGCGGGTTGAGCTGGACGCGGTGGATGTTCTCCAGGAGCGCGTTGCGCAGCATCGCGTCGTCGCCGGTGTGCCGGACGATGGCCGGGATTCGCTTCAGTCCCGCGCGTTGGGCCGCCCGCCACCGGCGCTCGCCCATGACGAGCTGATAGCTGCCGCGCTCACGCTCCCGCACCACGATCGGTTGCAGCAGCCCGAACTCGCGGATCGAATGCTCCAGCTCGGCGAGCGACTCCTCGTCGAACGTCGTGCGCGGCTGCTGCGGATTCGGTTCGATCGCGCCGATCTCGACCTCGCGATACACCGCCCCGGCGACCGATCCGCCGACCTCGACCGCGGCGGTCGCCCATTCGGCCACCCCGGCAGGGGAGCGACCCACGGATCCGGCGCCATCCGCGGCCGATCCGGCGGGAACCGACCCGGCGGCCGCTCGGCTGCCGAGCGCGGGCCTCGTCGCCGGCGGACCCGTGGGGATGAGCGCCGCGAGCCCGCGACCAAGTCCACCTTTGCGCTCGGCCACGCCTACCGCCCGTTCCGCTGCGGGCCGTCCGCCGGTACCGGCCTGTCCATCCGCGCGCCCTGCAACGCAATCTCGCGCGCCGCGTCGACGTAGCTCATCGCCCCGCGGGAGCCCGGGTCGTACGAGAGAATCGTCTGGCCGTAGCCCGGTGCCTCCGACACCTTGACACTGCGTGGGATCACCGTGCGCAGGACCGTGCCGCCGAAGTGCTGCCGGACCTCGGAGGTCACCTGGTCGGCCAGCTTGGTCCGGCCGTCGTACATGGTGAGCAGGATCGTCGAGACGTGCAGCTGGGTGTTCAGGTGCGAGCGGACCAGGTCGATGTTGCTGAGCAGCTGCCCCAGCCCCTCCAACGCGTAGTACTCGCACTGAATGGGGATCAGCACCTCCTCGGCCGCCACCAGGGCATTGACCGTGAGCAGTCCCAGCGACGGGGGGCAGTCGATGAGGACGTAGTCCACGCCCAGCTCGTCGAGCACCTCCGGCGCGAGTGCCTGGCGGAGCCGCTGCTCGCGGGCGACCAGGCTGACGAGCTCGATCTCCGCGCCCGCGAGGTCGATCGTCGCCGGGACGCACAGGAGATTCGGCGAGGCCGTGCTCGGGGCCACGGCGTCGCGCAGGCCGATCTCACCGAGTAGCGCCTCGTAGATGGACGGCGTGCCCACGCGATGTTCGACGCCGAGCGCGGTGCTGGCGTTGCCCTGTGGATCCAGGTCGAGCACGAGGACGCGGACACCGTGCATCGCCAGCGCCGCGGCCAGGTTCACCGTCGTCGTGGTCTTACCGACGCCGCCCTTCTGGTTCGCAACGGTCATCACGCGACGGTGGGCGGGCCGGGGCATGGCATGGCGGTCGGGATGCAGGACCCGCGCCGCCCGCGCGGCCTCCTCGGCGATCGGCGTCCAGTTCAGATCCACGGCAGGTCCGCCCGGTGTTCCACGTGAAACATCGGCCTCGGTCACGATCGACGTTCCTTCCTCCGGCTCGTCCGAGCGCGGGGTCCACCGTGGCGGCTCGGCAGCCGCTCGACCAGCACGACGGTGGTCGTGGGCTCGATCAGGCCGGCCCCACACTGCACGATGCGCGGCTCGCTCCCGCCCGACTTCCGGACCCCGACCGTGTCCCGGTCCACCTCATCCGCCACGGACGCCCCTTTGATCGCCGCCAGGGTGCCCCCCGTGCGCAACAACGGCAGCGCCCACCCGGCGAGGCGGGCCAGTGGCGCGACGGCTCGGGCGGTCACCACGTCAGCGCCCTCCCATCGCCTGCGCACCGAGGTCTCCTCGGCGCGGCCCCGCACGACCTGGATCGACAGATCCAGGTCGGCGATGACCTCGTCGAGCCAGTCGACCCGTCGAGCGAGCGGCTCGATGAGAACGACGTGCAGATCCGGCCGGGCCAGGGCCAACGGTATCCCGGGTAACCCCGCCCCCGAACCCAGATCGACCACACGGGCGCCCGCCGGGACGACCTCTGCGACGACCGCGCAGTTGAGCAGGTGCCGGTCCCATAACCGGGCCGTCTCCCGCGGGCCGATCACCCCGCGTTCAACCCCGCTCGTCGCCAGGTGAACGGCATAGCGCACCGCCGCCGGCAGCCGCTCGCCGAACACGTCGGCGGCGGCCGCCGGCGGCTGTTTCACGTGGAACAGGTCCTCGGTGGCGGGCCCGTCGGCGAGACCCGCCGTACGCTCCGGCTCATCCACTGCGGAAGATCACGACCTGCCGCCGCGGCTCCTCGCCCTCGCTCTCGCTGGAAACCCCCTTCACCCTGGCGACCGCGTCGTGCACGACCTTGCGCTCGAACGGCGTCATCGGACGCAGCCGAGCCGACTGACCGGTCTCCAGCACATCCTTGGCCGTCCGATGGCCGAGTTCGGTGAGCTCGTCGCGGCGGCCCTGCCGCCATCCGGCGATGTCGAGCATCAGCCGGCTGCGGTTGCCGGACGCCTGCTGCACCGCGAGCCGGGTGAGTTCCTGCAGTGCCTCCAGGACGTTCCCCCGGTCGCCGACGAGCTTGTCCAGATCGTCCCCGCCGTCGATGCTCACCACGGCGCGTCCGGCCTCGACGTCGAGGTCGATGTCTCCGTCGTAGTCGAGCAGGTCGAGCAACCGCTCCAGGTAGTCCCCGGCGATGTCACCCTCACGGATCAGCTGCTCCTCCAGCGACGGTGATGGGGTCTCACCGGCCTCCACCGGCCCATCCGCTGCAATCTTGGGCACAGTACGTCTCCTCTCTGAAGCTGCGATGCGCCGGTGGCGCGGCGAAACCGCACCACCGACGCGCCGCGACCGGTCCCCGCAATGGCCGGTCCAGGCTCGGGTCAACGGCGCTTGCGCCCCTTGCGAACGGCCGGCGGGCGGGGCGTGCCGCCTGCCGCGCGGCCGTTGCGGCCGGAGGTGCCGGTTGCTCCACCACCCGCCGGCTTCACGCTGTTCGACCTGCGCGTCACGGGCTTCGCACCAGGCTTCTTCGCCGGGGGAGCCGCCGCCTCGTCGTCGGTTTCGACATCGGCCGTCGAGTCCTCGGCCTCGGCCCGCCGACGCTCGGTGGCGTCCCGGTTCGGCTTCTGGCCGGGACGCGGGGCACGCGCCTGACGGATCGCGGTGGCCTCCTCGCGCTTGGCGCTCTCCTCCGCGTCGATCTTCCGGTAGACCACGTACTGCTGTCCCAGCGTCCACAGGTTGTTCGCAACCCAGTACAGGAGCACGGCCAGCGGCAGGAACGGCGCTCCCACCACGACGCCCACCGGGAAGATGTACAGCATCAGCTTGTTCATGATGGCGGCCTGCGGATTCGCCGCCTGCGCCTCGGTCTGGCGCGCCACG
This sequence comes from Pseudonocardia hispaniensis, assembly GCF_042658695.1. NCBI lineage: Bacteria > Bacillati > Actinomycetota > Actinomycetes > Pseudonocardiales > Pseudonocardiaceae > Pseudonocardia > Pseudonocardia hispaniensis. Next base: position 227,938 of record NZ_JBHSQW010000035.1, read on the forward strand.
GAGTGCCGTGCGGTGATGTGGGTGAAGATCCCCGCCGCGATCATCAGTGGGATCATCACGATCAGCATCTGCGGGATCGAGGTACCGAGCCGGGCGAGCTCATCGGACCCCTGCGTCACCCAGGCGCCGAGTTTCGCGCCGAACAGACTCGACTCGTTGAAACTCTCGACCTCGGACGCCCCGAACATGTAGTTCTCGGTCTTGCCGGGTTTGAACTCGCGAAGCACATGGAACAGGCCGATGAACACCGGAACCTGAACGAGCACCGGCAGACAGCCGCCGAGGGGGTTGACCCCGTGCTCACGCTGCAACTTCTGCATCTCGGCAGCCATCCGCTGCCGGTCGTTCCCGTACTTCTTCTTGAGCTTCTGGATCTCCGGCTGGAACTCCTGCATCTTCCGCATCGAGCGGACCTGATGGACGAACGGCTTGTACAGCAGCGCCCGCAGGGTGAAGACCAGGAAGACCACCGACAAGGCCCAGGCGATCCCGCTCGCCTCGCCGAACACGTACCCGAAGGCCTTGTGCCAGAACCACATGATCGCCGAGACCGGGTAGTAGATGAAGTTCAGCACGGGGCTTGCTCCTTGTGGTTCTCGCCGTGGTTCTCGGCCGAGGACGAATCGTCATCGCGGCGGGGCGGTACCGGATCGATACCGCCAGGGTGCCACGGCGCACAGCGGGCGAGTCGCCAGAGGGTCAGCCCCGTGCCACGGATTACCCCGTGCACCTGAAGCGCCTCGATGGCATATGCGCTGCACGTCGGGTAGAAGCGGCACGTCGGGGGGAGTGCCGGAGATATCCAGCGCTGGTAGCCGTGCAGCAGAACGATCAACAACCGGCTGACCGGCGAGGGGCGACGGGGCCTGGCCGCATTCACCGGGGACTCCCGGCGGACTGGAGCCGGCGCAGCGCGAGCCGCAGGGCGCTGTCGAGGTCCTCGCCCAGTTCGGCGGCGCAGGAGTGCGCGGCGGGAGGCAACGCTCGCACGACAAGCCGCGCGCCCGGAGGCAACGCGCCGAGTCGGGACATGACCAGATGCCGGAGTCGGCGCGTGACCCGGTGGCGGGTCACCGCATTCCCGACGGCTCGGCTGACGACGAACCCGGCCCGTGGCGGGTCCGAACCCGTCACATCAAGGTGCACGACCAGCCGGGGCCGCCCGGCGCGCCGCCCGCGGCGCATCGTCGAGGTGAACTCGTCCCGACGGGTCAGCCGGGCGCGCGCCGGCAACACGCCCGCGGCCAGGTCAGGCCGAGAGCCTCTCGCGCCCCTTGCGGCGGCGCGCGGCGAGAATGGCCCGCCCGGCCCGGGTGCGCATCCGCAGCCGGAAACCGTGCGTACGCGCCCGACGGCGGTTGTTCGGCTGAAATGTGCGCTTGCCCTTGCTCACGGTCGCTCTCCCGGTCGACGGCGACGGACGGGGCCGGCCGTCGGTAGCTGTGTGATAGGTCTGGTCGTGTCCCGGGCCCGGGCTCGCGGCACGCGGAACGTGCCGGTCGGCGGACGCGGCGGAGGCCAGGGTACGCAGCCGGATCAGAGGGGGTCAAACCGACCCAGGCCGCCATCAGCCTGACGGGCCTTGCCTCGAGCCGCCGCCTTGTGGCAAAGCGCGGCGGTTGTTACCTTGCCACTTCCACGTTCGATCCGGGGGGATCGACACGCACCCGCTTCGACATCGCGCGCTGGGCCCGCGCGGCGCCCCGCCGCTGAGCCATGCGTACCGTCTGCGCACAGGTGTGGATAAGTCTGGGGATCGATGGGCCTTGCGCCCCCGCCCGGCGGCGGGCGAGGCAGCACGGCAGCGAGAGCGGAGGGGAGCGGACCGGTGGCCGACCAGCCAGCGGATCTGGGACAGGTCTGGAACCGGGTCATCGCGGACCTGTCCGGCTCCTCGGCGGAGTCCGGCAGCCCGACCCTGTCGGCCCAGCAGCGGGCATTCCTGCGCCTGACCCGGCCGCTCGGCCTGCTCGACGGCACCGCGCTGCTCGCGGCGCCGAGCGAGTTCGCCAAGGACGCCATCGAGCGGATCCTGCGCAGGCCGATCAGCGACGCGCTCGGCCGGCACCTCGGTGTCGCCATCAACCTGGCGGTCGTCGTCGACGCTTCGGCCGCCTCCGGCGGCACCGACGTCCCGGACCCGCCCGAGCGGGTCGCGCCGCCCCGGGTCCCGCCGGCCGCCGATATCCACCCCGCCTACGCTCACCCGGCGCCGGCCGAGCTCGGCGCCGTCGATCCGATGCCGTTCCCGCAGCGCCAGGAGGAGGGCGCCGCCGCGGCCGCGGAGAACGGGAGCCCGCCGGCTCCCGGCGCCGACCGTCGGCCCCACGACGGGTGGCCCGCGTACTCCCCCCCACCGCCCGGCGACCAGGTCACGCCGCGCTCCCACACCAGGCTGAACGAGAAGTACACCTTCGACACCTTCGTCATCGGGGCATCGAACCGCTTCAGCCACGCCGCCGCGGTCGCCGTCGCCGAGGCACCCGCGCGGGCGTACAACCCTCTGTTCATCTGGGGTGACTCCGGGCTCGGCAAGACCCACCTGCTGCACGCCGTCGGGCACTACACGCAGCGGCTGTTCCCGGGGATGCGGGTGCGCTACGTGTCCACCGAGGAGTTCACGAACGACTTCATCAACTCGCTGCGCGACGATCGGAAGGTGGCGTTCCAGCGCCGCTACCGCGACATCGACGTGCTGCTGGTCGACGACATCCAGTTCCTCGAGGGCAAGGAAGGAACCCAGGAGGAGTTCTTCCATACCTTCAATACCCTGCACAACGCGAACAAGCAGATCGTCGTCTCCTCCGACCGGCCGCCGAAGCGGCTGGAGACCCTGGAGGACCGCATGCGCACGCGGTTCGAATGGGGCCTCATCACCGACATCCAGCCACCTGAACTCGAGACGCGCATCGCGATCCTGCGCAAGAAGGCGGCGCAGGATCGGCTGGCTGTCCCCGGTGACGTGCTGGAGTTCATCGCCGAGCGCATCGAGCGCAACATCCGGGAGTTGGAGGGCGCGTTGATCCGGGTCACCGCGTTCGCCTCGCTGAACCGGCAGCCCGTCGACACCCAGCTCGCCGAGATCGTGCTGCGCGATCTCATCCCGGACTCCGCCGCGTCGGAGATCACCGCGCCGACGATCATGGCGGTCACCGCCGAGTTCTTCGACGTGACGATGGACGAGCTGTGCGGGCCGGGAAAGACGAAGGCGCTCGCCCAGGCCCGGCAGATCGCCATGTACCTGTGCCGCGAGCTCACCGATCTGTCGTTGCCGCGAATCGGGCAGACCTTCGGCGGTCGCGACCACACCACCGTCATGCACGCCGACAAGAAGATCCGCAACGAGATCTCGCTTCGCCGCAAGACCTTCGAGCAGGTACAGGAGCTCACCGCGCGGATCAAGCAGCGCTCCCGGTACTGAGGAGGCCGGCGGCGCCGACCCCGGCAGGGCCCATGCGCCGAGAGGTCACCCACCGCTGGACGGCTGCGCCTCGACCGCTCGGCGCGCGCCGTCCCCGGCCCGGACTCGTGGCTCGGGGCGTGCCGCGCCGAGGCTCCGCACACTCCGTCCCCGCAGGAGTTTCGCGGGGAGCATCCGTGGGTGCGGTCCTGCGCTCTGCGGTCGCCGCAGTCGGTTGACCGGTCGCGCTCCGTGGAGGTCCGACCACAGTTCACCCACATCTGTGGACAACGTTGTGGATTGTTGGCGCCCGGCCCGTGGATGGTTGTGGTCCGGCCCGTGGACAACCCCGCCCTCAGCCGGGGATGAATCGGGGGACAGCGGTGGACCGAGACCTTCCATCCACCGCTGGGCGGATCTGCCCACGGCCGGTCCCCGTCCCCCATCCACAATCCGACACACCGACTGAGCTGCACTGATGCCGCTCATCCACACTACACACAGCACCTGCTACTACTACTGGATATCTCTTTCGATGAACTTCTAGGAAAAACAACGTGGTGGATGGTTGAAGTTCTCGCCACGCGGTCGACACACCCGGGTCGACCGGACGAGGCTGTGCCCCGACGTGACACCTGGCGTCGCGAGGCTCTACGGTGAACCGGCCGACCTGGTCCACGCCGGGTACTTCCCCTCCCGGTTCGTGCGGCCGGAAGAAGCACCTGTGTGTCCACGCCATTCGGTTGCAACCAGTGACCGCCGGTGAAAGGTCCGTCATGAAGTTCCGGGTCGAACGCGACGTTCTGGCCGACGCTGCCGCGTGGGTGGCCCGCAGCCTGCCCGCTCGCCCGCCCGTGCCGGTGCTGGGCGGGGTCCTCATCGAGGCTCGCACCGAACCCGGAAGCCAGTCGGGTCCGGACGGCGAGTCACTGACGGTCTCGGGGTTCGACTACGAGACGTCCGCGCGGGTCGAACTCGATGCCGCGGTCGGTGACCCGGGCCGCGTTCTGGTCTCCGGCCGGTTGCTGGCCGACATCACCCGCGCGCTGCCCGCGAAGCCGGTGGACCTGGTCGTCGACGGTGCCCGCGCCACGATCAACTGCGGGAACAGCCGGTTCAGCCTGCCGACGATGCCGGTGGAGGACTACCCGCAGCTGCCGGCGATGCCGCAGCGGGCGGGCTCGGTCCCGGCCGAGGTGTTCGCGTCCGCGGTCAGCCAGGTCGCGGTCGCCGCCGGCCGCGACGACACGCTGCCCATGCTCACCGGCGTCCGGCTGGAGATCGAGGGTCCGCGGCTGACCCTGGCGGCCACGGACCGCTTCCGGCTCGCCGTCCGTGAACTCGACTGGCAGCCCGAGGACCCGGATCTCTCCACCGCAGTCCTGATCCCGGCCCGTACCATCGCCGAGGTCGCCAAGACCCTCGCCGGCTCCGGCACCGTCGAGATCGCCCTGTCGGCGGGGGACGGCATGCTCGGGATGACCGGCGGCGGTCGCCGAGCCACCACCCGGCTGCTCGACGCCGAGTTCCCACGGTTCCGTCAGCTGATCCCGGCGGAGCACACCACCGCCGCCGAGCTGGAGGTCGCCCCGCTCGTCGAGGCGATCAAGCGGGTCTCGCTGGTCGCGGATCGGGTGGCGCAGATCCGGATGGAGTTCGGGGTGGACGGGCTGCGGCTGGCCGCAGGCGGCGACGACGTCGGCAGCGCGGAGGAGGAGCTGCCGTGCATCCTCGACGGGGCGCCGCTGACGATCGCGTTCAACCCGACCTATCTGCTCGACGCGCTCGCCGCCCTGCACACCGACCGGGCACAGGTCACCTTCACCACCCCCAACCGCCCGGCGCTCGTGCGCCCGGTGGCGGCGCCGCCCGCAGAGGAGGCCACCGAGGAGGCGCCCGCACCGGCCGAGGGCGCCTCGGCCGGATACCTGCATCTGCTGATGCCGGTACGCCTGCCGGGCTGATCCGGTGCGTCGATAGCCTCGACGGTGGCAGTGTGGTCGAGGGGGTGGCTCGTGCAGCTGGGATTGATCCGTCGGGGCCGGGCGGGCGCCGGCCGGCCGGTCAGCCCCGACACCGACCGGGGCTGACCACGACGTGTACCTGCGTCGCCTTGAGGTCACGGACTTTCGCTCCTGGGAACGCGCCGAGCTGACGCTCGATCCCGGAGTCACGATCCTGCTCGGGCCGAATGGCGCCGGGAAGACGAATCTCGTCGAGGCGGTCGGTTACCTGGCCACGCTCGGCTCACACCGGGTGGCCACCGACGCGCCGTTGATCCGCCGTGGCACGCCGAGAGCGGTGGTGCGCGGGCTGGTGGTGAACCGGGGCCGGGAGCTGAGCGTCGAGGTGGAGATCACCGCGGGTAAGGCCAATCGGGCCCGGCTCAACCGCGCGCCGGTGACCCGGCCGCGCGACCTGCTGGGCGCGCTGCGCAGCGTGTTGTTCGCACCGGAGGATCTGGCGCTGGTGCGGGGGGACCCCGGTGAGCGCCGCCGGTTCCTCGACGACCTGCTCGTCGCGCGCCATCCCCGGTTCGCCGCGGTCCGCACCGACTACGAGCGGGTGCTCAAGCAGCGCGCCGCCCTGCTCAAGACGGCGCGGGCCGCAGGCGATCTGCGCACCCTCGATGTCTGGGACGGGCATCTGGCGCGCCATGGGGCGGCGTTGCTGGCCGGCCGGCTCGAGTTGGTCGCGGGTTTGGCGCCCCTCGCGGCACAGGCGTTCGCCGACGTCGCGCCGAGCTCGGATCCGGTGATGGTGCGCTACCGCCCGAGCGTGGATGGCGAGCTGGACCCCGACGAGCGGCAGCTGGAGAACGCGCTCGGCGAGGCGCTGCTGCGGGTGCGACGCCAGGAGGTCGAGCGCGGGGTCTGTCTGGTAGGGCCGCACCGCGACGACCTTGACCTGCGCCTCGGTGCGGGTCCGGCCAAGGGTTATGCCAGTCATGGGGAGTCGTGGGCGTTGGCCCTGGCCCTGCGGCTGGCGTCCTACCGGTTGCTCCAGCTCGACGACGTCGAACCGGTGCTCATCCTCGATGACGTGTTCGCCGAGCTCGACACCCGTCGCCGCCGTGCGCTGGCGGCGGTCGCCGCGCATGCCGAGCAGGTGATCATCACGGCGGCCGTTGCGGAGGATGTTCCGGCCGACCTGGCCGGGGTCCGCCTTGCGGTGAACGGTGGCACTGTGGAGCGCATGGAGGATGAGACGGCACATGCCGAACAGTCGAACGCCTCCTGACGAGGGAGGAAACAACAGAAGCGTCGGCCCCCGAATGATCTCGGCTCCTGTGGACAAGTCTGTGGATACTGTGGATAACTCGACCTCGGCTGGTGATGACCGGCCGTGTGAACCGCCTGACGACGGTGGGAGACCGCCGATCCTGGATGCGGAGACCCCATTCATCCCCAGCTCTGTGGATAAGGTGTGGCCGACCGCTCACCGTGGGCCCGCGGCCAACCCCGCTGCTGCTCCGCGCGGTGCCGACCTCGCGCGGGAGGCCCTCCGGGCCGCCCGCGCCGCGGCCGCCGGGCGCGCGGCCGGGTCCGGTGGGCGCACGCACTCGGTGACCGGCCGCGGTCGCCGTCGCCGGCGGTGGTCCGGCCCGGGGCCGGACGACCGCGACCCGCAGCCGTTCGGCCGGTTGGTCTCCCGGGTGGCGATGGACCGCGGCTGGTCGCCGCGGCTGACCGATGCGACCGTGCTCGGTCGCTGGCCGCAGCTCGTCGGCCCCGACATCGCCGACCACTGCACCCCGATCTCACTTCGGGACGCCGAACTCACCCTGCAGGCGGAATCGACGGCGTGGGCCACCCAACTGCGCACCCTGCAACGCCAGCTGCTGGCGCGGCTGGCTGCCGCCGTGGGGCCGGACATCGTGCGCCGGATCCGGGTGGTCGGACCGGCCGGCCCGAGCTGGCGTCGTGGGCCACGCCACATCCGCGGCCGCGGCCCCCGCGACACCTACGGCTGAACGGGAGGATTCCCGCCGGGGTACGGCCCGATGCGGCATGTCCGGGGTGGGGTCCCGTCGGGCCTGCCCGGCGCAGGGGCGGCGCAATCAGCGCGACATGACAGCGCGCCAGGGGGGCGATACCCCCGTCTCGGCCTCGGGACTCGCCTGAGTCCTCGTTCGCCGTCCTGTGACCTTTCTAGAGCTGTCCTTGATGGGGTTCTGTCGGTGTGGGTCAGTAGAATCGAGTGTGTGTTCCGGGTGGGCCCCGACCCATCTGGGTGAGTGCCGGTGTCGCTCGCGCATTCCCGCGCGGGTGGAGTGGCTTGTCGGACGAGGAGATTCGAACGCCCGTGGTTGCGGAGAAGAAGAACGCCTACAGCGCGTCGTCGATCACTGTGCTCGAAGGCCTGGAGGCGGTCCGCAAGCGCCCCGGCATGTACATCGGGTCCACGGGCGAACGAGGTCTGCATCACCTGATCTGGGAGGTCGTCGACAACGCGGTCGACGAGGCGATGGCCGGATACGCCAGCACGGTCGAGGTGACCCTGCAGGACGACGGCGGGGTCCGGGTCCGCGACGACGGACGTGGCATCCCGGTCGACATGCACCCGGTGGAGCGGGTGCCCGCGGTCGAGCTCGTGCTCACCCGACTGCATGCAGGCGGGAAGTTCGACGACAAGTCCTACGCCGTGTCCGGCGGTCTGCACGGGGTCGGCGTCTCGGTGGTCAACGCCCTGTCGGTCGCCCTCGACGTCGAGATCCACCAGGGCGGCACGGTCTGGCGCCAGCACTACGACCGGTCCCGCCCGGGGCCGCTGCGCCGGGGCGAGAACACGGCGCGCAGCGGCACCTCCATCGTCTTCTGGGCCGACCCGGACATCTTCGAGACCACCTCCTACAACCTCGAGACGATCTCCCGGCGGCTGCAGGAGATGGCGTTCCTCAACAAAGGGCTCACGATCGTGCTGCGCGACGAGCGCAACGGCGACAGCGACGCCCAGGCCGAACCGGACGCCGAGGGCTATGTCGCGAAGATCAAGGAGACGGCCTTCCACTACCCGGGTGGTCTCGAAGACTTCGTCGCGCACCTCAACCGCAGCAAGGACCCGATCCACCGCAAGCTCGTGTCGTTCCACGCGGCCACCGAGAACCACCAGGTCGAGGTGGCGATGCAGTGGAACTCGAGCTACACCGAGTCGGTCTACACGTTCGCGAACACGATCAACACCCACGAGGGCGGTACCCATGAGGAGGGCTTCCGCGCGGCGCTGACCAGCACGGTCAACCGCTATGCGCGGGACAAGAAGCTCCTGAAGGACAAGGACCCGGCACTGTCCGGCGACGACATCCGGGAGGGCCTGGCCGCGATCGTCTCGGTCAAGGTCAAGGAGCCGCAGTTCGAGGGCCAGACCAAGACCAAGCTCGGCAACACCGAGGTCAAGTCGTTCGTGCAGCGGGTCAGCAACGAGTGGCTGGCCGACTGGCTCGAGCGCAACCCCACCGAGGCGAAGACGATCGTCAACAAGGCGGTGTCCTCGGCGCAGGCGCGGATCGCCGCACGCAAGGCCCGCGAACTGGTCCGGCGCAAGAGTGCGGGGGATATCGGCGGGCTGCCGGGCAAGCTGGCCGACTGCCGCTCCACCGACCCGAGCCGTTCGGAGCTCTACATCGTGGAGGGCGACTCGGCGGGCGGCTCGGCGAAGTCCGGGCGCGACTCGATGTTCCAGGCGATCCTGCCGATCCGCGGCAAGATCATCAACGTCGAGAAGGCGCGGATCGACCGCGTCCTCAAGAACACCGAGGTCCAGGCGATCATCACCGCGCTGGGCACCGGCATCCACGACGAGTTCGACATCACCAAACTGCGGTACCACAAGCTCGTCCTGATGGCCGACGCCGACGTCGACGGCCAGCACATCCGCACCCTCCTGCTCACCCTGCTGTTCCGGTTCATGCGCCCGCTGATCGAGCAGGGTCACGTCTTCCTCGCGCAGCCACCGCTCTACAAGATCAAATGGAGTGGGCGGGGGGCCGAGCCGGAGTTCGCCTACTCCGACCGCGAGCGTGACGGGCTGATCGAGGCCGGTCGCGCCGCGGGCAAGAAGCTACCCAAGGACGAAGGCGTGCAGCGGTACAAGGGCCTGGGCGAGATGAACGCCAAGGAGCTGTGGGAGACCACGATGGACCCGGCTCACCGGGTGCTCCTGCAGGTCACGCTGGACGACGCGGCCACCGCCGACGAGCTGTTCTCCATCCTCATGGGCGAGGACGTGGAGTCGCGCCGGTCGTTCATCACCCGCAACGCCAAGGACGTGCGGTTCCTGGACGTCTAGCCGGAATGCCGATCCGCAAGGACGTCCCGGCCACACGAACACGAGAAGGATTTCATGACCCAGCCTGTGAGGTCGTCGTTCACCGCAGGTCCGCCGGCCCCGGCGGCGACGAGCGCGGTGAGGAGCTGACGTGACCGACACCCTGGACCCCAGCGTCCCGCCGCCCCCCGGCGGGGGAGACCGGATCGAACCGGTCGACATCCAGCAGGAGATGCAGCGCTCCTACATCGACTACGCGATGAGCGTGATCGTCGGGAGGGCGCTGCCCCTGGTCGAGGACGGGCTCAAGCCGGTGCACCGGCGCGTCCTGTACTCGATGGGGGAGAACGGGTTCCGGCCCGACCGCTCCTACGTCAAATGCGCCCGCGTCGTCGGTGAGGTGATGGGCAACTATCACCCGCACGGGGACACGTCGATCTACGACGCGCTCGTCCGGCTGGCTCAGCCGTGGTCGATGCGGTATCCGCTGATCGACGGCCAGGGCAACTTCGGCTCCCGCGGCAACGACCCGGCTGCGGCCATGAGGTACACCGAATGCCGGCTCTCGCCGCTGGCGATGGCGATGCTGCAGGACATCGAGGAAGACACCGTCGACCTCCTCGACAACTACGACGGCAAGACCCAGGAGCCGGTGGTCCTGCCCTCGCGCGTGCCGAACCTGCTGATCAACGGCAGCGCCGGGATCGCGGTCGGGATGGCGACGAACATCCCGCCGCACAACCTGCGCGAGGTCGGGGCCGGCGTGACCTGGGCGCTGGAACACCCCGAGGCCTCCGAGGCCGAGCTGCTCGATGCGTTGATGCAGCTCATCAAGGGCCCGGACTTCCCGACCGCGGGTCTGATCGTCGGCCGGGACGGGATCGAGCAGGCCTACCGCACCGGCCGCGGCTCGGTGAAGATGCGCGCGGTGGTCGAGGTGGAGCAGGACACCAAGGGCCGTAGCACGCTGGTCGTCACCGAGCTGCCCTACCAGGTCAACCCGGACAACCTCATCGAATCGATCGCCGGGATGATCCGGGACGGCAAGTTGTCCGGGATCTCCGAGATCAACGACGAGTCCTCCGACCGGGTCGGCCTGCGCATCGTGTTCACGCTCAAGCGCGACGCGGTGGCCAAGATCGTCCTCAACAACCTGTACAAGCACACCCAGCTGCAGTACAGCTTCGGCGTCAACATGCTGGCGATCGTCGACGGTGTGCCGCGGACGCTGCGGCTCGACCAGGTCGTGCGCAACTACGTGCGCCATCAGATCGAGGTCATCATCCGGCGCACCCGCCACCGCCTCGGCAAGGCGCAGGAGCGAGCCCACATCCTGCGCGGCCTGGTCAAGGCGCTCGACGCGCTCGACGAGGTCATCGCGCTGATCCGGGCATCGGAGACCGTCGACGTCGCGCGCCAGGGGCTGATCGACCTGCTCGACATCGACGAGGAGCAGGCGCAGGCGATCCTGGACATGCAGCTGCGCAGGCTCGCCGCCCTGGAACGTCAGAAGATCATCGAAGAGCTCGCCGAGATCGAGGAACGCATTCGCGATCTGCAGGACATCCTGGACCGGCCCGAACGGCAGCGTCAGATCGTCCGCGACGAGCTGGCCGAGATCGTCGAGGCCCACGGCGATGACCGCCGGACCCAGCTGGTTCCCGACGACGGTGAGGTCACCAACGAGGACCTCATCGCCGTCGAGGACGTCGTCGTCACGATCACCCAGACCGGGTATGCGAAGCGCACCAAGACCGACCTGTATCGGGCGCAGAAGCGTGGCGGCAAGGGTGTGCAGGGGGCGACGCTGAAGCAGGACGACATCGTCGCCCACTTCTTCGTCTGCTCCACCCACGACTGGCTCCTGTTCTTCACCAACAAGGGCCGGGTGTACCGGCTCAAGGCCTACGAGCTGCCGGAGGCCAACCGCAGCGCACGCGGGCAGCATCTGGCGAACCTGCTCGCGCTGAAGCCCGACGAGCACATCGCGCAGGTCATGCAGATCTCCGACTACGACGCGGCGCCGTACCTGGTGCTGGCCACGCGGACGGGTCTGGTGAAGAAGTCGAAACTGACCGACTTCGACTCGGCCCGGACCGGCGGCCTGATCGGCATCAACCTGCGCGGCGACGACGAGCTGGTCGGCGCGGTGCTCTGCTCGGCCGAGGACGACCTGCTGCTCGTCTCGGCGGAGGGCCAGTCGATCCGGTTCACCGCGACCGACGAGGCGCTGCGCCCGATGGGGCGCGCAACCTCCGGTGTGCTGGGGATGCGGTTCAACGACGGTGACCAGCTGCTGTCCATCGGTGTCGTTCAGCCCGACACGTTCGTGCTGGTCGCCACCGCCGGTGGGTACGCGAAACGGACCCCGATCGAGGACTACCCGGTCCAGGGCCGCGGCGGGAAGGGCGTGCTGACCCTTCAGTACGACCGTCGGCGTGGCACGCTGGTCGGTGCACTCATCGTCTCCGTGGACGACGAGCTGTACGCGATCACCTCGACCGGAGGGGTGATCCGGACATCGGCCCGCGAAGTGCGCAAGGCCGGTCGGCAGACGAAGGGGGTCCGGCTGATGAACCTCAGCGAGGGAGCCACGCTGCTGGCGGTCGCGCGCAATGCCGAGGACGATGCGGACGACCAGAGTTGATCAGCTCTCTGAGCTGAGCAACGCGCCGAGCATCGAGGAGATCTCGCCCTCGTGAGCGATAAGCAGAGCAGCGACGAGGAGCCCAACGGCGGGCGGCTGGCAACGGGGGCTCAGCCCGCCAGTGACGGCGGCAAGGCCGAGACCAGCGGTCCCCCGGAGGGCAGGGCGGCCGAGGGACAGGCGCGGGCGCCCGAGCCGCCGAAGCCGACCGAGGCCAAGGCTCCCGCCTCGGCGGCTGCGTCGGCCAAGGGGTCCGGTGCGGCGTCGCCTGTGCAGGATGCGGCTCCTGGCTCGGCCGCCGAGCCGTCGCCCGGTACCGGTTCCACCAGCAGCCGCTCCGATGGTGCCGGACCTGCCTCGACCGCGGCTGCGGGGCGTTCCGATGGTGCTGGGCCGGGCCCGACGCGCTCGGCCGATTCGGCCGACGGGCCGCGGCCCGCCCCGGCCCCGCAGCCGGCCGGCGCCGCCGACGCGGTGGACCGCGCCGGTGGCGACGCGAAGCCGGCTTCGTCCGCCGGTCCGGCCGCCGAGGCCCCCCCACCGTGGCGGCGGGTACCGGGTGAGGAGATCAGCGAGCCCGCGCCGCCGGCACCGTCCGCGCATCCCGCGCCGGTGGCAGGCGGGTTGTTCGATGCGCCGACGGCGTTCATCGACCGGCCCACCGAGGTGCTGGCCGCCCCTGACCAGGCGGGTGGCGCGGGGGGTGCGCACGACGGTTCCGGTGCCGAGACCAACGGCAGCGCGCCGACGGTGCGGGTGACCCGCGGCCGCCCGCCCCGGCAGGCCGCGTTACAGCTCAAGCGCCTCGACCCGTGGTCGGTGCTCAAGCTGGCTGCGGTCCTGGCCGTGGTGCTGTTCTTCATCTGGCTGGTCGCGGTCGGTGTGCTGTACGGCATCCTCGGTGGGATGGGCGTGTGGGACCGCCTCAACGGCACCTACGCCGATCTGGTGTCCGGGGAGACCCATAGCGGTAGCACTCTGATCAGCGCCGGCCCGGTTCTCGGTTTCGCCGCGGTGGTCGGTGCGATCAACAGCCTGCTGTTCGCCGTCGCGCTGACGATCGGGGCGTTCATCTACAACGTGTCGGCCGATCTCGTCGGAGGTATCGAGGTCACGCTCTCGGAGCGAGACTGACCATGCTGTCCGCCCCGCGCCGGCCTCCGCGAGGAAAACTCGGAGCCGGTGCGGGGCGCCGCGCGGGCCTGCTGTAGGGTCGGTCCTACGAACGGGCCCATAGCTCAGTTGGTTAGAGCGCGTCGCTGATAACGACGAGGTCGCTGGTTCAAATCCAGCTGGGCCCACTCCCCCGCGGTGCCGGTCACAGAGACCCTTTTGAGGACGTGATCCCATGAAGAAGCTCTTCGCTCTCGCGGCTGTGGCCGGTGTGGTGTTCCTGCTCGTCACGAAGCTGCGTGGTCGCCAGGAGACCGACCTGTGGCACGAGGCCATCAGCCGCTGACCGGCGCCGTGCCGCTGAGCGGGTAGTGTCTCCGCTCAGGATGGGGACGTAGCTCAATTGGCAGAGCACCGCCTTTGCAAGGCGGGGGTTAGGGGTTCGATTCCCCTCGTCTCCACCACATCTGACCAGCGGGTATGCCGGTCCAGCGATCACATGAAACGGCGAGGTGCCTGAGGACGTCCTCGGGGCCCCGTGACGAGATCGGGCAGCGGCGACAACGGGATGCACCGGGCCGCGTGCCAGCGGTCAGACGGTCCCGGGCCGCAGGGCGGCGACCGCGGCGACACCGGATAGTTCGATCGCTCGGCGCGCCAGCGAGCCCGGCGGAACGACGAGCTCGAACGCGATCTGCAGCGTGTCGAGCCGGGCACCGAGCGCGAACAGAACCCGCAGGCCCGCACTGTCGATGTAGCTGAGGTTGCTGAAGTCGACGGAGACCGCGGTGACCTGGTTGGTGATCGCGTCGAGGAGTTGGTGTTCGACGATTGCGGCGTTCGCCAGATCGATCTCCCCGGAGACCGCGATGCGGATCGCATCGGGGGAGGGCTCGATGTCGACGCTGACGTCGCTCATCCTCACCCCTGACCGGCGAGCGCCTTGCGGATCACAACCTCGGTCCCGGTGGTCTTGCGCTCGATCCGCACCTCGTCGGCAAGACCCTCCATCAGCAGCACCCCCCGGCCGCGGTTTCGGCCACGGGCCGGGCGCCAGCGGCCGGTGTCGCGCACCATGGCCACCACGTCCGGCGCCTCCACGGACAGCTGCACCGAGATGGAGCCGCCGCGCGGGCCGTAGGCGTGTTCGACCACGTTCGAGCAGGCCTCGCCGACCGCCACAAGGACATCGCCGATCTCGTCCGGGCCCGCGCCGACCTCCATCAGCCACTGCCTGGTCACGTTGCGGATGGTCCGCAGCGACGACGGCACCGCGGGCTCGGTGATGTCGAGCGGCTCGTGGCTCGCGGCGTCGTTGCGTCTGAGCACGAGGAGCGCGACGTCATCCCCGACAGCCTCGGAGCCGATCAACTCCGACATCACCCTGGCGCACACCCGATCCGGTGCGTCGGCCGACATCGACGTCCGCAACCGCTCGAGGCCGACGTCGAGCGACGCTCCTCGACGTTCGACGAGGCCGTCGGTGTAGAAACACACCGCCGCTCCGGGCGGCAACGAGACGGTGCTCGAATGCCGCGGCCGGCGGGGGCCAATCCCGAGCGGCAGGTCGTTCGGCAAGACGATGAACCGTGCGGGGCGGTCGGCCGACGCCATGAGAGGCGGCGGATGGCCCGCAGCGGAGACGAACATCCGGTCGCGTGACGGCTCCAGCATCGCGCACAGCACGGTCGCCATCACCTCCGGCTCGAAGTGCTGCAGCTGCCGGTCCAGCCTGGTGAGCAGGTCGGCCGGATCGTGGGTTTCCAGTGCGTACGCGTGCATGCTGCTGCGCAGCCGTCCCATCGCGACCGCAGCGGACAGACCACGGCCGACCACGTCCCCCACCATGACGCACAGCCAGCCGGACTGGAGGCGGAACACGTCGTACCAGTCCCCGCCGACCTCGCCGTCATCGCCAGGCACATAGCGGGCGGCGAACTCCAGGCCCGGGACGATGGGGAGATCACCCGGCAGCAGACTGCGCTGCAGCACGTTCGCCGCCGTGCGTTCGGCCAGCGAGATCCTGGTGTGCGCGGCGAGCGCGATCCGGTCGGCCACCACCTGCAGCACTCGAACGTCCTCGTCCGTGAAGCGGCGCGAGGTCACGGTCCCGACGTGGAGCACCCCCATGAGCGTCCCACCGCTCAGCAGCGGGACACCGAGCAAGGAGCGGATGCCCTTCTCACGAAGGAGCGGGTTGAACACGTCGGAGTGGTCGATGTCCTCCACGATCGTCGGTTGCCGCTGGGCGGCGACGCGGCCGGCGAACCCCTGGCCAAGGGGGATCCGAACGCCCTGGCGTACCTCCTCCTCGATGCCGCGGGCCGCGGTGGCCTCGAGGTACGTCCCGGCGGAGCCGAGCAGGAGCACGGCTGCGGTGTCGACGGCGAGGAGTTCACGCACCCGGTCGAGCAGTTCGGTGAAAAGCTCCTCGACCTCCAGGTGCGCGAGCTTCGCGTCCGTCACCGCCTCGATGCGGCGCAACTGCTCACTCACAACGCCGAGAGCGGGGTCCCGCCGCGACATGAGCAGAGTCTAACGGCGAGGTTCCCGCTTCGTCGGTGTCGAGCGTCGTGGCTGGTCCGGCGGATCGCGGCTCAGCATCCCTTCCCGGCATCCCTTCCCGGCGGCGTGGCGCCGGGCCACGGTGGAGCGAAATCGGGCGTGGCGCGGTCGCTGTGCCAGGCCCGTGCCGCTAGCGTGTCCCCGCACTTCCTCCTCCGCCATCCAGCTGAAGGGATCATTATGATCTTCATCGTCGTCAAGTTCACGATTCGCCCCGAGCACACGGACGAGTGGCTCTCGCGAGTCGACGAGTTCACCCAGGCCACCCGCAACGAGCCCGGAAACCTGTTCTTCGAGTGGTCCAAGAGCGTCGACAATCCGAACCAGTTCGTCCTCGTCGAGGCGTTCGCGTCGGGTCAGGCGGGCGAGGAGCACGTGAAGTCCGACCACTTCAAGACCGCCATGGCGTGGATGCCGGACCTGGTCGCGGAGACCCCGGAGATCATCCACGTCGACACCCCGGGAGACGGCTGGTCTCGGATGGCCGAGATCCAGCCGCGCGGCTGAGAATCCGGACGACCTTGTTCTCGTCAACCTGACGATCTGGTGGCGCGGCGCGGACCGACCCACTGCAGTTCTGCGAGGACTGCGACGGTGGCGGCCTGAACGAGCGTGATGGTCACTCCGACGACGGTCAGCGCCGACCACCCGAGCAGTGCGGCGAGCACACTGCCGACCGCCCAGCGACGTTCACGACGACGACCGCGGGTGCGGCGGCGGGCGTCCCAGAAACGACGACGCGGCGCACCCCGCACGGGTCGCTCCTCGTTGAGCGCCGCGCGAGATACGCCGCATCCGATGGCGGTCTCGAAGGTCAGTCGATGCTGAAGTGGGAGACCTGACCGGGCTGGGTCGCCAGGGCGGCGATCTGGGCCGGGTCGACCGACGGAACCTCACCGGCACCGACGTGGTTGCTGCCGATGTAGTCCGCGGGGTCGACCGACGGCCCGTTGACGTGGTTGGTGTTCGCGGTCTCGACGAGCGGCGCGAGCGCGGCGGCGCCGGGGACGTCGGACAGCGACGGTGCAGCCGGCAGCGCGGGGAGGGCCGGCAGCGCGGACACGTCGGGGACGCCCGGCAGCGCGGGGAGGGCCGGCAGCGCGGACACGTCGGGGACGCCCGGCAGCGCGGGGAGGGCCGGCAGGGCGGACACGTCGGGGACGCCCGGCAGCGCGGGGAGGGCGGGGAGAGCCGTGTTGATCGAAGCGACGTCCGGGATGGCCTGGGTCTCGACGTTCGGCATCTCGAACATGAACAGCTCGGGTAGATCGGCGAGATCGCTCGCCGGTGTGGCCGGGAGAGCTGCCAGGGCATCCTGGACGGCGGAGGTACCGGGAACGGCGGGCACGGCGGGAACGCCGAGGGCATCGACGTCCGGGACCGCGGGGAGTGCCGGGGCAGCAAGGGCGCTGCCTGCAAAACCCACGCCGAGGGCTGCGATGCCCGCGGCGGTTGCGGTCGTGCGCAGGCTGCGCCGGGCGAGGCTGCTCATTTGCGAGTGGATCCTTCCGATCGGGGGTTCGGATTGTCGCGACGGTGATCTGCCCGCATAACGAAGAGGTAGCCATCCGGTTGTGGGGTCAAGGGCAGCGGACGTGCACTTCACCCATTCCGGTGGCGCGACAAACGTGCAGGTGAGCCGCATTTTCATCAGGATGGATGACGGCTCGCCGCTTGACGCCAGAGGTCCGTTGAATCCGGTGCCGGACAGTTGCGCAAGGATCGTCTCGTGATACGAGACGGGTGGGTCCGAGCGGGCCTCGTCGGGATCGGGGCCGGGCTCGGCGCCGGAGTGCTCGGCGCCGGCTGGCACTACTCGAACATGCTGCTCGACACGCGCGGGCAGCTCGCCTTTCCCGAACGCGTCCTCGATGCGGCAGACGGCCAGGTGACGTTGGCCCGGTCCAGGTTGGCCGAGCAGCCCGGGATCTGGGGGCTGCGGTGGAACGACGGTCTCGCCGTGATCGGGCCGGTCGAACAGGTGCGGCGGGATCGCGTCGTGCGCGGGTTGCTCGCCGGCCCGGTGCCCGCCGCGGGCACCCTGGCGGTCCTCGACGCCGGCCCCTACGACCCGGATCCAGGTGCCCGGGGGCTCGAGTTCACCGAGGTCGACGTGCCGACCTCGCTCGGTCCTGCGCCCGCCTGGTGGGTTCCCGGGTCCGGTGACACCTGGGTGGTGCACGTCCACGGACGCGGCGGGGCCCGGCGCGAGGCGTTGCGGATCCTGCCCGCACTGCACCGGATGGGCCTGCCGCAGCTGGTCATCAGCTACCGCAACGACGACTGTGCCCCGCCGAGCCCGGACGGGCACTACCACCTCGGCGACACCGAGTGGCAGGACGTGCAGGCCGCGGTGCGCCACGCCCGTGCCGCCGGCGCACGCCGGATCGTGCTGTACGCCTGGTCGATGGGGGCGGCGATCTCGGGGGCGTTTTTGGACCGGGCGCCGGAGGCGGAGGCCGTCGCGGTGGTCGTGTGGGACGCGCCGCTGCTCGACTGGTGGGCCACGCTGCGCCAGCAGGCACGTAACCGACGGCTTCCGCCCGCGCTCACACCCGTCGCCGCCGCGTTCGCGCGGTATCGGATCGGCATCGACTTCGACCGGTTCACGTTGCGTACCAACCCGCCCGCGGTCCGCCCCCCCACGCTGCTCATCCACAGCACCGAGGACACCGCGGTTCCGGTCGCGGTGAGCCGCGACCTGGCCGCAGCCGCGCCCGCGCTGGGCTGGTCGGTCGAGTACCTCGAAGTGCCTGGCGTCGAACACACGGCGTCGTGGAACGCCGATCCGCAGCGCTACGAGAAGGCGGTGAGCACGTTCCTGCGCGCCCATCTGGGTTGAACGGCCAGCGGGGCGGTCGGCGCTGTTCGCGGCCTGGCACGATGGTGCACGTGACTGACCCAGCCAACTCGGGGCGGACCGCGACGCTGCGGACGTCCCAGGGTGACATCCGGATCAACCTGTTCCCCGACCACGCGCCCAAGACGGTGGCGAACTTCGTCGGACTGGCGACCGGCTCCAAGCAGTATGCGCAGCCGAACGCGAGCGGTGGTAGCAGCGGACCGTTCTACGACGGCTCGATCTTCCACCGGGTGATCAGCGGTTTCATGATTCAAGGTGGCGATCCGACCGGTACCGGCCGCGGCGGACCGGGCTACCAGTTCGCCGACGAGTTCCACCCGGAACTCTCGTTCGACCGCCCCTACCTGCTGGCCATGGCCAACGCCGGGCCCGGCACCAACGGTTCCCAGTTCTTCATCACCGTTGGCCCCACCCCCCACCTCAACCGGCGGCACACGATCTTCGGCGAGGTGGCCGACGCGGAGTCTCGCGCAGTCGTCGACTCGATCGCCACCACGTCCACCGACCGCACCGACCGGCCGCTGACCGACGTCGTCATCCAGCGCGTCGAGATCTCCGACTGACCGATCGCGAGCTGAGCCGACCGTGAGCAATCCTGCCGGTTACCCACCTCCGGGCGGACCGCCATACGGACCAGGCCCAGCAGTGTGCGTCCGTCATCCGGACCGACCGACCGGCCTGCGCTGTACCCGGTGCGGCCGTCCGTCCTGCCCGGAGTGCCTGCGCGAGGCCGCGGTCGGCCACCAGTGTGTCGACTGCATCGCCTCGGGCCGGCGCACCGTCCGGCGCCCGACCACAGTTGCGGGTGCTGCCCTCGGAGCCCGGCCGGTCGTGGTCCCCGTGTTGATCGCGCTGAACGTCGTGATCTTCGCGCTGACCGTGGTGCAGTCGGGCAGTCTCAGCCGCAACGCCGCCGCACCCCTGTTCGGGCAGTGGTCGCTCGTCCCCGGGCTGGTCGCCGAGGCGCAGTGGTGGCGGGTGCTCACGGCGGGCTTTCTGCACTACGGCCCGCTGCACCTGGTGTTCAACATGCTGGCGCTCTGGGTGATCGGCAAGGACATCGAGCTGGTGCTCGGCCGGGGCCGGTTCCTCGCGGTCTACTT
This sequence comes from Pseudonocardia hispaniensis, assembly GCF_042658695.1. Taxonomy (NCBI): domain Bacteria; kingdom Bacillati; phylum Actinomycetota; class Actinomycetes; order Pseudonocardiales; family Pseudonocardiaceae; genus Pseudonocardia; species Pseudonocardia hispaniensis. The sequence goes on from NZ_JBHSQW010000035.1 coordinate 247,896, forward strand.
CATCGCGCTGCTCGGCGGCTCGGCGGCGGTGATGATGTTCTACCCGCCGAACGCCCAGGTCGCGGGAGCCTCCGGCGCCGTTTTCGGGCTGATGGGCGGGCTCGCGGTGGTGTTGCGCCGGCTGCGGGTGCCCGCGGGCCAGGTGATCGGGCTGATCGCGGTCAACGTCGTGATCAGTGTCGTGCTGCCCGGCGTCTCGCTGATCGGGCACCTCGGCGGTCTCGTCGTGGGAGCCGCGGCCACGGCGGCCGTGGTCTACGCGCCCGCCCACAACCGGGTTCCGGTGCAGGTCGGTGCGCTCGTCGGGTTGACCGCCCTCGTGCTGGCCGCCGTTGCGGTGCCGGCCCTGGCCTGACCGGCCCCGGCCGCCGAGCAGCCAGGGGGATCCGACCGCGTTCGGAGCCCCCGGCCGCTCGCCGGATCGGGTGTCGTTACTCCGGCGTTCCGCATCCGCATCCGGTGGAGCAACCGTCCGTCCCACGCATCGGTGAGCTGCTCATCTGGACTCCTTTCGATGGCCGTCGAGGGCACACCGATGCTAGATACCGCTTCGGCCCGGTCACGATCCCCCGACGGAAGGGGTGTGATCACGCCGCGTCAGCGATGTTGCGACGCGCGGGTGAGCGCCTCGGCGACGGCGTCCGGATCGTCGCCGAGATCGAGCCGACCGAACACCAGCAGCCGCTCGCGCCCATCGTCGTCGAGCACGTCGAGTTCGAGCATCGGCACCTCGCGACCGAACCGGCGGATACGCATCACCCGGATCGCGCGGACCCGCGGCCACGGATGGTGTTGCGCGCCCCGCAGCCCGCGAACGGTCACCCCCGCGGCCTCGGCGACGAGCCTCGGTCGAGCGACCGTGCCGAAGATCGCGGCGGTGAACAGCAGCACCGCTGCGACGCCGGCGAGCAACCGTCCTGCCGGATCGGCGCCCCCGCTGATGAGCAGCCAGCACCACGTGGCAGCACCGGCCGCACCCGCCCAGGCCAGCCCGACGAGGACCGCGGGCGGGCTCCACCGCATCGCATCGGGCTGGGCTGTCACTGGTCCGGTGTGTTGTTGTCCACAGCGGTTATCCACACTGGGGATGGCCTACACAAGTGTCATTCCACTCCTGGCGCCGTCCTCGGTCATCGCCACCGCATCGTCATCAGAAGGCCGACGACGATGAGGGTGAACCCGATGAGGAAGTTCCAGGAGCCCAGGGCGGCCATGAAGCCGATCACGTGGCCGGCCAGGTAGTTCACGACGAGCCAGGCCAGGCCCAGAACCATGAGCCCGAGCATGACGACGACGTACACCGGGTGCGTCGGAGCCGTCGCGCGGGCAGCCTGCGGGCTGTGCCGATCGGCGGGCGGCGGCGTGTACGCGGTCTTCCTGCGGACCTTGGACTTGGGCATCGGGACCTCGCCTGACGGTTGTGCTGGGGCCGGGCGTGTCCGGCCCGGCATCTGGGACCACCGTAGTCCGGCCGTTCGGGTAGCCGCGCCCGGTACGGGACGGTGAGCGTCGGTTCAGAGGCCGACGCTGAGGGCGGCGACCTCAGCGGTCAGCCCGTCGACGACCGACTCGGGCACGGCGTGTCCGGCGCTCGCCATCCAGTTCGCCAGCAGCCGGTGCCCACCGTGGGTGAGCACGGACTCCGGATGGAACTGCACGCCCTCCACCGGCAGGTCGCGATGCCGGATGGCCATGATCAGCCCGCTCTCCGTGCGGCCGGTGACCTCCAGCTCCGGCGGCAGCGAGTCGGGCCGGATGGCCAGCGAGTGATACCGCGTCGCGACGAACGGGTTAGGCAGACCGCGCAGCACACCCGCGCCCTCGTGATGCACCAGAGAGGTTTTGCCGTGTAGCAGCTCCGGTGCCCGCTCCACCACACCGCCCCACGCCACCGCGATCGACTGGTGTCCCAGACACACGCCGAGCACCGGCAGGTTCTGCGCGGCGCCGCGCCGGACGATCTCGATGCTGCGCCCGGCCCGCTCCGGGGTACCGGGGCCGGGGCTGACCAGCACCCCGTCGACCGCGCCGAGCTCGTCGAGTTCCACTTCGTCGTTGCGTCGGACGGTGGTCTCCGCGCCGAGCTGGGCGAGGTACTGGACCAGGTTGTAGACGAAGCTGTCGTAGTTGTCGACGACCAAGACGCGCATCAGTTGTTCCCGTCCCCTCGGCCGCCGTTGTCGAACGCCCCACCCGCGAACTGGCCGACCGTCAGCACCACGGGCTTGTCCGGGTCGCCGGTCTGCCCTGCCGACGGGTTCTGTGCGATCACCCTGTTGTCCTGGCTGCGGTCGGTCACCGGCTGGCCGCGCAGAGCGGACTGGTAGCCCGCGTCGGCGAGCTCCTTCACCGCATCCTGCGCTTTCAAACCGATCACGCTGGGCACGGGCTGAGAGTTCCGGTTGCCCTTCGAGACCTGCAGCGTGACCGTGCTGCCCTTGGGTGCCTGGGTTCCCGCGGCCGGGTTGGTGCCGACCACCGTGCCCGCCTCGCCGCTCCCGTCCACCTCACTGACCTTCACGTCGAATCCGGCCTGCTGCAGCGTGTCCTTCGCGCTGGACTCGTCCTGCCCGGTCACATCCGGCACCGGCACCGTGGTCTGCTGCTTGCCGATGACCACGGCGACCGCGCTGCCGCCGGGTGCGATCTCCCCGGGCCCGGGGGTCGTCGAGATGATCCGTCCGATCAGCGAGGAGTCGGCCGTCTCCGCCTCGCTCTGCTCGCCGAGCTGCAGCCCGTGGCTGGTGAGGGTCCGCTGCGCATCGGAGACCGTGCTTCCCTTCAGCTGCGGCACCGTGACCTTCGCCGGTCCCTTGCCGACGAAGATGCGCACCGTGCTGTTCTCCGGGACCTGGCTGTTGGCGGCGGGGTCGGTGCGGACGACCTTGCCGACGTCGTCGGGCGAGGACTCGGCCTCCTGCAGGTCGGGCCGGAGAGCGGCCATGATCACCGCAGTCCGGGCCGCCTCCTGCTGCTGGCCGACGACGTTGGGAACGGTGACCTGTTTGGGCTGCGCGGGACCGCCGAGCAGCTGGTAGCCGACGAAGGCGATGAGCCCGAGCACCAGCGCGATCCCGGCCCCGATCGCGACCTTGCGCCAGGTGCGCCGGGGCGGCTCCTCGTCCTGCCACACGGGCACGGCCGACGGCGGCAGGGTGTGCCGGCCACCTCCACCGGCTGCTGCGTTGAGCCGCCGGGTCGGGGGCGGACTCGCGGCCAGCAGCGCGGTGCGTTCGTCCTCGCTCATCACCATCGGGGCCAGCGGCCGCTGACCACTGCGCACACGCAGCAGGTCGCTGCGCATCTCGGCGGCGGACTGGTAACGGTTGGCCGGATTCTTGCTCAGCGCCTTCAACACGACGGCGTCGAGTTCCGCGGGGATCTGTGGGTTGAGCTCGGACGGACGCTTCGGGTCCTCCCGAACGTGCTGGTAGGCCACCGCGACCGGGGAGTCGCCGGTGAACGGCGGTTCCCCGGTGAGCAGCTCGAACAGCACGCAGCCCGCCGCGTAGACGTCACTGCGGGCGTCGACGGCCTCGCCGCGGGCCTGCTCCGGGGACAGGTACTGGGCCGTCCCGATGACCGCGGCGGTCTGCGTGACGTTCTGACCCTCGCCGAGCGCGCGGGCGATGCCGAAGTCCATCACCTTCACCGCGCCCGCGTGGTTGATCATGATGTTGGCCGGCTTGACGTCCCGGTGGATGATGTTGTGCCGGTGACTGAAGTCCAGTGCTGCGCACACGTCGGCCATCACCTCGATGACCCGCTGCTGGGTCATCGGGCCCTGTGTCTTGACGATCTCGCGCAGGGTCTGCCCGTCGACATACTCCATGACGATGTAGGGCAGCGGGCCGAACTCGCTGGACACCTCGCCGGTGTCGTACACGGCCACGATGGCCGGGTGGTTGAGCGCGGCGGCGTTCTGCGCCTCCCGCCGGAACCGCAGTTGGAACTGCGGGTCGCGGGCCAGGTCGGCGCGCAGCACCTTCACCGCGACGTCACGGCCCAGCCGCGTGTCGGTACCGCGGTGAACCTCGGACATGCCGCCATATCCGAGCGTCTCACCCAACTCGTAGCGCTCGGACAGCAGTCGGGGGGTCGTCATGGGTGCCGATTCCTGGGGAGTCTCATGGGTCAGGTCATCATGCCGGGCCGGGCCGCCCGTCGGCCTGTCGTCCTGGCGGGACAGCGCCAGGACTGCGGTTGTACGGGTTCACCGGACCCTCCATGACTCGATCGACGCGACGAGTTGTGGTTGAACCGCCCGCCCCGCAGGGATGTCCTCCCGGCTCGACACCGTACCGGTAGGACCGGCCGAGGACGGGTTCGCTTCCGGTGCTGCGGACTGCTCGGACACGAACAGACCGGACACCACGAACACCGCCAGTGCCACGGCGGCCACGGTGAGGAGCAGGAACAGCACGAGCAGCAGTGATCGGCTCGGCCCGAGGGCGGGCGGCAGGGTGAGCGGCTCGATGGGTGGCTCGACGGGTGGCACCGTCCGGCCCTGCCCGGTGGCATCCGGGCGCACCGGCAAGGCCACGGCCGGACCGGAATCGGCCGTCGATCCGGGGTCGGCCGCGGCGATCGGCTCGTCGCCGCCGTCGGGCTCGATTTTCACGGCCGTCCCGGACGTGACCCGTTCCTCGTTGCGACCAGTGGCCTCGTCCGCGCGCTCGCCGGCCTTGCGGGCCCGACGTTGCGCCCACTGCTCGAAGCGCCGCTTCGCCCGATTCGTCGCGGTCGACCCGGCCGCGTCATCGTCCTGCGCCGGTTCGGCGGCAGGTTCCTCGACCGCCGCGTCCTGCACCGGCTCGGCGAGCGCGCCGACCGGCACCCCGCGCGCCCCGGGCATCGGCACATCCGCCGGCATCCCCGCGGGCCGAGGCACCCGCTCACCGCGGCGCACGGCGGCCACCGCGGCGGCGAACTCGCCGCCGTCGGCGTAACGATGCGCGGGGTTCTTCACCAGTACGGCGTTGATCAGCTCGCGAATCCGGACGGGCACCTCCTCCGGCAGGTCCGGCGGGATGTCGCGGACCTGCATCATCGCGACGGCCACGGCGTTCTCGGCACGGAACGGTCGGTGGCCGGCGAGGCATTCGTAGGCCACGATGCCCAGCGAGTAGACGTCCCCGGCGGTACCGGCCTCGCCACCGCTGGCCTGTTCGGGAGCGATGTAGTGCGCGGTCCCCATGACCATGCCCGAGCGGGTGACCGGGACGGCGTCGGCGGCCTTCGCGATACCGAAGTCGGTCAGCTTCACCAGCCCGTCGGTGCGCAGCAGGATGTTGCCGGGCTTGACATCGCGATGGACGAAACCCCGCTCGTGTGCGGCGTGCAGCGCGTGGGCGGCCTGTTCGACGATCCGCAACGTCTCGTCGGGGTCGATCGGCCCGCGGCCGATCCGGGAGGACAGCGGCTCGCCTCGAACGAGCTCCATGACCAGGTAGGCGGTCCGTCCGGCGCCGTCGACCAGACCGTCGTCCTCGCCGTAGTCGTGCACCGAGGCGATGCCGGAGTGATCGAGCGAGGCCACCGTGCGGGCCTCGATGCGGAACCGGTGCAGGAACTCCGGGTCGTCGGACAGCTCCGGGCGCAGCACCTTGACCGCGACGCTGCGGCCGAGCCGGTTGTCCGAGGCCTCCCAGACCTCACCCATGCCGCCGACCGCGATCCGCCGGTCGAGCTGGTAGCGGTCTGCGATGAGCTGACCGGCAACGAGAACCGTCATCGGCCCGCTCGCAGCGCTTCGGCGATCACCGCGCGTCCGATCGGTGCCGCGACCGACCCGCCGGTGGCCTCCAGCGAACGGTCACCGCCGTTCTCGACCACCACCGCCACCGCGATCTGCGGGTTCGTTGCCGGGGCGAAGGCCACGTACCAGGCGTGCGGCGGAGTGTTCTTCGGATCGTTGCCGTGTTCGGCGGTACCGGTCTTCGACGCGATCTGGACGCCGGTGATCTTGCCGCCACCCTGGGTCCGGTTCTCCGACCCGATCATCATGTCGGTGATCGCCGACGCGACGCTCGCCGGGATGGCGCGGCCGATCCGGTCGACGGAGGTGGTGTCGATCGTCTCCAGCTCCGGTCCCTGGATCTCCTTGACCAGGTGCGGAGCCATCAGCTGCCCGCCGTTGGCGATCGCCGCGACGATCATTGCGTTCTGCAGCGGGGTCAGCCGCACGTCTCGCTGGCCGATGCCCGACTGCTGCAGCGCCGCGGTGTCCGGGATGTCGCCGATGGACGACGGTGCCACCGGCATCGGCACGGTGAGGCTGGAGGAGCCGATGCCGAACGCCTCGGCCTGTTTGCGCAGCACGTCCTCGCCGAGGTTGCCGGCCAACTCGGCGAAGGCCGTGTTGCAGGAACGGGCGAGCGCCTCACGCAACGAGGCGGTCGCCGCCGTGCCGCAGGGCGTACCCGCGAAGTTCTGCAGCGTGGTGTTGGTCCCGGTCAGGGTCAGGTTCGAGGCCGCGGTGAGCTGGCTGTCCGGGGTATACCCGTGCTGCAACGCGGCGGCAACGTCGATCAGCTTGAACGTCGAGCCCGGCGGGTAGGTCTCCGAGATCGCGCGGTTGACCAGCACCGGCGGGTCGGCCTTGTTGAAGGTGGACCAGGCCTCCTGCTGGGTCGCCGAGTTGTGGCTGGCCAGCGGGTTCGGGTCGAACGACGGGGTCGAGACCATCGCCAGGATCTCGCCGGTCTGCGGTTTGATCGCGACGACGGCACCGGCGTAGCCCTTGTCCGTCATCGCCTGGTAGGCCCGCTCCTGCACCGGCGGCTTGATCGTGAGCACGACGTTGCCCCCGCTCGGGTCGCGCCCGGTGATGAGGTCCGACAACCTCCGGGCGAAGAGCCGGTCGTCGCTGCCGTTGAGCACCGAGTCGGTCGCCCGCTCCAACCCGCTGGAGCTGTAGATCACCGAGTAGTAGCCGGTCAGTCCCGCGTACGCCGGGCCGTCCGGGTACTCGCGCTGGTAGCGCAACCGGTCATCGGTGGCCTTGCTGTCGGCCAGTACCTGGCCACCGGTGCTGATCTGGCCGCGTTTACGGGCGTACTCGGCCAGCAGCACCCGCTGGTTGCGTGGATCGCTGCGGTAGTCGCCGGCCTTGACGACCTGGACGTAGGTCAGGTTGGCGAGCAGCATCACGATCATCGCCATGACCGCGATGGCGATGCGGCGGACGGGTGTGTTCACGAGCGTCCCGCCGGGCCGGATCCCGGACGCTGCACCAGTTCGGTGCTGGCCTCGGCGAGCGGGGGCTGCGCCTGGGCCGGGCGGCGGGGCAGCGGCGCGCGGGCGGCGTTGGAGATCCGCAGCAGCAACGCGACGAGTGCGTAGTTCGCGACCAGCGAGGACCCTCCGTAGGACAGGAACGGCAGCGTCAGTCCGGTCAGCGGGATCAGCTTGGTGACCCCGCCGACGACCACGAAGATCTGCAACGCCATCGCGAACGACAGCCCGGTGGCCAGCAACTTGCCGAACGTGTCGCGGACCGCAAGAGCGCTGCGCAGGCCCCGGGTGATCAGTACCAGATACACGATGAGGATCGCGGTCAGCCCCATCAGACCCAGTTCCTCACCGAGCGAGGACCAGATGAAGTCGCTGTCGGCGAAGGGCACCAGATCGGGGCGTCCGGCGCCGAGGCCGGTGCCGCCGATGCCGCCGGTGCCCAGCCCGAACAGGGCCTGCCCGATCTGGTAGCCGGAGCCGCTGAAGTCCGCGAACGGGTCCATCCAGACCTGCACCCTGACCCGCACGTGGCCGAACAGGCTGTAGGCGATGACGCTCCCGGCCACGAAGAAGCTCAGCCCGATGACCAGCCACGACACCCGTTCGGTGGCCGCGTAGAGCAGGACGAGCATGATTCCGAAGAACAGCAGCGAGGTACCGAGGTCGCGCTCGAACACGAGCACCCCGACGGAGAGCCCCCAGGCCACCAGCAGGGGGGCCAGGTCACGGGCCCTGGGCAGTTCCATCCCGAGGAAGCGGCGGCCCGCGGTGCTGAACAGGTCGCGCTTCTGCACGAGGTAGGCCGCGAAGAACACGATCAGCAGGATCTTGGCGAACTCGCCGGGCTGGATGCCGACCCCACCGAAGCGGATCCACAGCTTCGCGCCGTTGACCTCGGAGATCGACGACGGCAACAGGCCTGGCAGCGCCAGCAGGATCAGGCCGGCGAAACCGGCGGTGTAGGCATATCGGGACAGCACCCGGTGGTCGCGGACGACGGCGAGCACCGCCACGAACAGGGCCAGCCCGATCGTCGTCCAGGCGACCTGCTTGCCGACCAGGGCGCCCGGCGCATCCGAGCCGAGCAGCGCCGCGCGGTCGCTGGAAGCCAGATCGAGTCGATGGATCATCACCAGCCCGAGGCCGTTGAGCAGCGCCACCGAGGGCAGGATCAACGGGTCGGCATACGGCGCCCACCGGCGCACCGCGAAGTGCGCGGCGGTGAACAGGCCCAGATACGCCGCGCCGATGTAGAGCAGCGCGCTGGTCAGCTGTTGCTCCTGGTTCGCCTCGACCAGAGCGAGCGCCCCGGTCACGATCACAGCGGCGAAGGCGAGCAGCACGAGTTCGATCCCGCGCCCCGTCGGGAGCGCGGATCCGGCGGCTTTGTCCGGCGCCTGCGATCCGGCGGCGCCGACGTCGTGTCCGGGGTCCACCATCAGCTCGCCGATCGACAGGTCGTCCCCGGCTCCGGAGGCACCGCCTGCAACGGGGTGCTTTCCGGCTGGGTGGTCTCCGGGCTGCCGGGCTCGGGCGGAACCAGATCGAGTGTCGGTGCGGTGGCCGCCACGGACGGGGCGGTGGGCACGGGACAGGGCTCCAGCATCCGAGCTCGCAGCCGGTCCACGGTGCCGCGGGCGCTGACCAGCCCGTCGGAGGCGATGATGCCGTCGCGGACCTGGCTGCGGACATCCTCCGGCAGATCCATGAGCCTGATGTCCGAGGTTTCCGCGACACGCTGCAACGGGATGCCCAGGACGCTGCCGCGGACTCCCTGGAAGATCGTCACCTCGTCACCCGCCGCGCCGACGTAGTACTGCTGAAGCACCCAGGCTCGAGCCAGCCAACCACCGGCCGCCAGCACGACGAGCGCGACGAGCACGCTGACCGCGAGGCGCAGCCGCGAGCCGGGGCGTCTGGCCGGGGCGGGTTCGGCGGGCGCGACGCGCGGCGGAGCGGTCCGTGGCAGGGTGGTGGCCGACGCCCGGCCCGCCGCGGTGTCCGGTCTGAATCCGCCCACCTCGTCGCTGCCGTCGCCCGCCGCGCCCCCCACGATCGGTGCGTCCTCGCCGTACTCGACGTCGACGACGTCCGCGACGATGCAGGTGATGTTGTCGGGCCCGCCGCCGCGCAGCGCCAGCTCGATGAGCCGGTCGGCGCATTCTCGCGGGTCGCCGTAGGTCCGCAGCGTCTCGGCCAGCGTCTCGTCGCTGACCGGGCCGGACAGTCCGTCGGAGCACAGCAGATAGCGGTCGCCCGCGCGGGCCTCTCGGATCGTCAGCGAGGGTTCGACCTCCTGGCCGGTGATGGCGCGCAGCAACAGCGAGCGCTGCGGATGAGTATGCGCCTCGTCCTCGGTGATCCGGCCCTCGTCGATCAGCGACTGGACGAACGTGTCGTCCTTGGTGATCTGGGTGAACCGGCCGTTGCGCAGCTGGTAGGCCCGCGAGTCGCCGACGTGCACGAGGCCGAGCCGGGAGCCTGCGAACAGGATCGCGGTGAGGGTGGTGCCCATACCCTCGAGGTCGGGCGCATCGGCCACGTGCCGAGTGATCGCCGCGTTGCCCTGGATCGTGGCTGCGCGTAGCTCGGCCAGCAGGTCGTCGCCAGGGTCGTCCTCGTCGAGCGGGGCCAGCGCCGAGATCACCAGCGACGAGGCCACCTCGCCGGCCGCGTGCCCGCCCATCCCGTCGGCGAGCGCGAGCAGCCGCGGACCGGCGTAGACCGCGTCCTGGTTGCTCTGGCGCACCAGCCCACGGTCGCTACGGGCCGAATAGCGCAGGACCAGGGTCATCGTTCGACTCCGACGGCACCATCGGCTCGACCCGGCGAACAGGTCTCGCGGGAACGGCCCGGTCCGGGGCGCGGCGTGATCGATCGCGGGGTCATGAGCGCAGCTCGATCACCGTCTTGCCGATCCGGACCGGGACCCCCAGGGGGACCCGGGTGGGTCCGGTGACCTTAGCCCGGTCGAGGTAGGTGCCGTTCGTCGACCCGAGATCCTCGACGTACCACTCCTCACCCTGCTGCGAGATCCGCGCGTGCCGTGTGGACGCGTAGTCGTCATCGAGCTTGAGCGTGGAGTCGTCGGCCCGGCCGATGAGGATCGGCCTCGAGTCCAACGAGATCCGGCTACCCGCCAACGGCCCCTGGGTGACGAGGAGTTGGCGGGCCGTCCGGCCGCGACCCGCGCGCATCGTGGAGCGCTCGCGACCGGGCAGGATCGCCCGTAGCCCGGCGGCCGCGTACAGGTCGGAGCGCACGACACGCAGCGCGACCAGCACAAACAGCCACAGCAGGGCGAGAAAGCCTGCCCTGGTTAGCTGAAGTACCAACTCAGGCACGCGCCGTGCTCTCCGCTCTCGGGACGCCTGGACTCGGGGAACCGACGATCAAGCCTGGGTGCGGAAGACCATGCTCGAGTGGCCGACGCGGATGACGTCCCCATCGGTGAGCTGCCAGGTCTGAACCGGGTTGCCGTTGACCGTCGTGCCGTTGGTCGACCCGAGGTCGGACAGCGTCGCGGTCTGGCCGTCCCATCGAATCTCCAGGTGACGCCGCGACACGCCCGTGTCGGGAAGCCGGAAGTTCGAGTCCTGCCCTCGGCCGATGACGTGGGCGCCCTCGGTGAGCTGGTAGGTGCGACCCGAGCCGTCGTCGAGGCTGAGCGATGCCGTCAGCCTGCCCTGCTGCCCGTAGCCCGCATAGCCCTGCTGCCCGTAGCCCTGCTGTGGGTATCCGCCCTGCTGGTCGTACCCGGCGTCGTAGCCGGGGGCGTAGGCCTGCTGCCCGTACCCGCCCTGCTGGCCGTAGCCGGCGTCGTAGCCGGGGGCGTAGGCCTGCTGCCCGTATCCGCCCTGCTGGCCGTAGCCGGCGTCGTAGCCAGGGGCGTAGGCCTGCTGGTCGTACCCGCCGGGCTGCCCGTAACCCTGCTGCTGGCCGTAGCCCTGCTGCTGCCCGTAACCCTGCTGCTGCCCGTAGCCCTGCTGGTCGTAACCCTGCTCGTACCCGCCGGGCTGTCCGTAGCCCTGCTGTGGGGCGTAGCTGTTCTGCTGGTCGTAACCCTGCTGGTCGTACTGCTGGCCGTAGCCCTCGCGCCCGGGCTGATCGGCGCGGTCGTACCCGCCGGGGGGCGCATAGGTCTGCTGGGCGTACCCACCGGGTGCTCCCCGGTCGTATCCGTACTTCCCGTTCTCCTCGGGGTGGCCCGGTTGCTGGCTCATGGGTGCTTCTCCTGCGTTGCGAGCTCGGGTGGGCCGACGGGAAGCGTCGGGGTCCACGGACGAGCGGGTGCGGAACTGTCCCGTGTGCAGCGCCTCGGAGCGCTCCAGCAAGACTACGACTTCGCCGTAGGCATCCCATCCCTGGTCGGCGAGATGCTTGGTGACGTAGCTGGACAGCCATTCTGTGATCTGGTCCGTGGCGCCGGCCATGTGTTCGAGATCGGCGGAGCTGAGCTGCACGACGTAGCGGTTCGGCGCCAGCAGGCGTCCCCCCGCGAGCGGCTCGATGTTGTCCTCGGCTTCCCTGAGCAGCGCCTGTGCGACTTCCTGGGGAACGACACTGCCTCCGAAGACCCGCGCGAACACGTCTCCCACCATCCCCTGGAGGCGGCGTTCGAAGCGGACGACGCGGCCCAACCGATCTTCCTCCGTTCGAATCGGCGTGTTACCGGCGTCCTCGATCGTATCTGTGCTAGCCCCAGATCTGCCGGGACCACCTCGACCCGGTCGTGACAGGGCCCTCCCGTCGGCCCCACCGGACCGTCGTGCTAGCTTTTCACCGTCGCTCGGGCGAGTGGCGGAATGGCAGACGCGCACGGTTCAGGTCCGTGTGTCCGTAAGGACGTGAGGGTTCAACTCCCTCCTCGCCCACTCACTTCTCGCTCAGCCCTCGATCATCCGCATCGCGGGCCGGTGCGGATGATCGGCCAGCACCAGCACGTCGGCCTCGTCGCCGGGGTGTCGTTCCGTTTCGTAGCGTGCGAACGCGGCCAACTGCCAGTGATCCTCGGCGGGCAGGTGCCGCGCCAGCGCCGCCGGGCTCATCCGCAGATGCACGGCCAGGTCCACGGGGAGCCCGCGGCCCAGCAGCAGCGCACCCGCCAGCACGACCACGCCGTCGGCGGGCAGTTCGCGGTAGCGGTCCCGGTGGGCACGGTCCCGCGCGGCGTCCCACAGCCGGGGCAGGACCCGGCCGGACCTGCCCGGCGCGGCCGGGTCGAGAACCTCCCGGCGCAGCCCGCCCTCGTCGAGCCAGCCGTCGAGGAACATGTCGGCGTCGGTGTGTCCGTGCTCGAGCCGGACCGACGCCGGCCGCAGGTAGTCCCCGGCATCGACGACGAGCGCATCGCGTCCCTGCACGCGCAGCGAGGCCACCACCGCCGCGGCCAGCTCCGCCGGTCGGGTGGGCGGTGCCCCGTCGAGGACGACCCGGACCCGCCGGCCCGGCCGCTGGACGACGAGGCCGACGACCCGGTCCGCCAGCGCGGCCGGGGTGATCGGAGTGATCGCGGTGCGGTGCATCCGGTCGATGATCCTCGTTTCCTCCCGCGGGCGGCGCTCGACGACACCGCCGGGTCGCGGTGACGTCGCGGCCTGCCGGGCGGCGCCGCGGTGCAGGCGTGCCGGTCGTGAGACAACGCCCGATCGGTGCATGCGCGCCCCACGCGGGTACCCAAGACTGTGCGCCGTGGCACTCCAGCAGCAGCCCGGCGCCGGTGGCTCGGTCCTGCGGGCGCTGCGGGTCGTCGAGGCAGTGGCGGCGGCGGGCGACGGAGTGACCGCGAAGGCGATCGCCCGCAGGCTCGGCTGTCCGCTACCCACCATCTACCGGGTGCTGGGCACCCTGGTCGAACAGGGCTACCTCGTGCGCCTCCACGATGTGCGCGGTTACGGACTGGGTTACCAGATCGCGCACCTGCACCGCAGCCTCGTCGATCAGGTCCTGCCGCCCGCCGCGGTGCGGATGATCGTGCAGGAGGTGCATGCCACGGCGCGGGCGGCGACCTACTTGTTCGTCTTCCGGGACCTCGACATCGTCGTCGCGCACCTCGAGAACTGCGCCGAACACCCCGGACTCCCCGGGATGCGGGCCGGTGAACCGGCCTCGCCGCATTCCACCGCGGGCGGCAAGGCGCTGCTCGCCGGGCTCGACGCCGCCCGGCTCGGTGCGGTGCTGGCCGAGTCCGGGCTGCCCCGAATCACCCGGCGCACCGTGTCCGATCGGCGCGCGCTGGACCGCGAGCTGATGCGGGTTCGCTCGGCGGGCGTCGCGGTGGAGGTCGAGGAGCACCAGCGCGGGTTCGCCGGCGTCGCGGCACCGGTGCGCGGCCCTGGTGGCGAGACGACGGGCGCGCTCGGGGTGTCGGTCAGCCGGGCCGAGTTCACCGCGCGGCGCTGGGAGCTCGAAGACGCGGTGCGCTCCGGTGCGACCCGGCTGGTCCGGACGCTCGCCGTCACGCCGGGGGCCGCGCTGGCGCCGTAGGGCCGCGGCGGCCCGGGCGCGGCCTAGTCTCCGCGGCATGAACCGGACCGTGCGCTACGAACTCGCCGACCACGTCGCCACGATCACCCTGGACCGCCCGGACAAGCTCAACTCGATCGACGGCGCGATGCGCCGCGAGATCAACGATGCCTTCGCCCGGTTCCGCGCCGACGACGACGCCTGGGTCGGCATCGTCACGGGCAACGGACGGGCGTTCTGCGCCGGTGCGGACCTGGCGTCGCAGACCGGAAACCCGGCGGGCGACTTCCCCGGCAGCTTCTGGGAGCGCCCCACCGTCAACTCGTTCGAGAGCGGCTGGGAGATCTTCAAACCGGTGATCGCGGCGGTCAACGGGCACTGCCTCGGCTACGGGCTGACCCTGCTGACCTGGTGTGACTTCGTGATCGCCGCGGAACGGGCGACGTTCGGCTTCCCCGAGGTGCGGGTCGGGATCCCGACCATCGTCGGTGCGCTGCGGCTGCCGCAGAAGATCGGCTGGCAGTACGCGATGGAGCTGCTGCTCACCGGGGAACGCATCGATGCGGCGCGAGCCAAGGAGATCGGCCTCGCCGGGTGGGTGGTCGGTGACGACGACCTGCTGCCCGCGACGCGCGACCTGGCCGCCCGCCTGGTCCGCGGCGCCCCACTGGCTCAGCGGGCGACCAAGGAGATGGCCGTACGCGGCCCCGGAATGGGGTCGGTCGATGCGATCCGGTTCGGCGAGACGATGCGCCGGGTCGCCGCCGCCACCGAGGACGCCGCCGAGGGTGCCGCGGCGTTCCGGGAGCGCCGCGAGCCGGTGTGGAAGGGACGGTGAGGCCGGTCCGGCGGAAATCGCTCGCCCCGCCGGGACGGCCGGACCTAGGGTGCGCCCTATGACGACACACTCTCCTCCTTGACGCCTTCCGGCGCGTCTCACCCCGTTGCGTTTCCTGTTCGCCGTGCTGGCCGTCCGGCCGTGGCTCGCCACCGGCGCGGCCCTGCTCGGTGCACTGTGGTTGGTGCCCGGGGCGCTGTTGCCGCTCGCCGTCGGGCAGGCCGTGGATGTCGGTGTCGCCGGCGCCGATACCGAGGCGCTGCTCGCCTGGATCGGGTTGATCGTCGCGCTCGGCCTGGCCCAGGCCGGTCTCGCCGCTGGTCTGATGTTCGCCGCGCACGGCATGTGGATACACGGTGCGGCGACCACACACCGGACGGTCGCCGCACATGTCGCCCGGCTCGGCGCCGCGCTGTCCGCGCAGGCCGGGACCGGTGAGGTGATGGCGATCTCGTCCTCGGACGAGGACCACATCGGCTACGCCTTCGAGGTGCTCGGCAGGCTGTTCGGCTCGATGATCGCGTTCCTCGTCGTCGGCATCGCGTTGCTTCGCATGTCCCCGCTGCTCGCGGCGGTCGCGCTGATCGGCGTACCGGCCGCGGCGCTCGGGATGGGCCCGTTGATCGGGCTGCTGCAGCGGCGCATGCAGGCCCAGCGCGCCGGGCTCGCCGAGGTCAACGCCCTGGCCGCGGATATCGTCTCCGGTCTGCGCATCCTGCGCGGCATCGGTGGCGAGCGGCAGTTCCTGCGCCGATTCCAGAGCGTGAGCCAGCGCGTGCGCCGCCGCGGCGTCGCGGTCGCCCGCAGCGAGTCGTGGGTGGCGGGCGCGGAGGTGCTCCTCCCCGGCCTGATCACCGTGCTGATCGCCTGGCTCGGGGCGCGGCTCGCGGTCGCCGGCACGATCACGGTCGGGGAGCTGGTGGCCTTCTACGGTGCGGCCGCGTTCCTGGTGCTTCCGGTCGCCACGGTGACCGAGGCGACCGGGTCACTGGCCTCGGCGCTGGTGGCGGCGAAGAAGGTCTGTGCCATCCTGCGGCTACGGCCCCTGCTCGCGGACCCCGCGGACCCGGTGGCCCTGCCCGACGGCCCGCTCGAGCTGCACGACACGACCACGGGGGTCACCGCGGTCGCCGGCAAGCTCACGGTCGTGGAGCCGGGTCCGCAGGCGCCGGAGCTGGCCGCCCGGCTCGCCCGGTTCGCCGATCCGGAACCCGGTCAGCAGGTCCTGCTGTCGGGGATCGCCGCCGACCGGGTGGCGTTGGCGGCGCTGCGCCGCCGGGTGGTGTCCGTGCACAGTCAGGACCTCTGGTTCTCGGGGGTGCTGCGCGAGCAGTTGCGACCCGACCACGAGACCGGGGTGGACGTCGCCGCCGCGATGTGGGCCGCGGACGTCGCCGATATCGTGGCCGGGCTGCCGAACGGGCTGGACGAGCCGATCGGGGAGCGCGGCCGCGAGGTGTCCGGTGGCCAGCGGCAACGCCTCATCCTGGCTCGTGCGCTCGCGCTGGACGCCGATGTGCTGCTGCTCGACCAGCCGACCAGCGCCGTGGACGCGCACACCGAGGCGCGAATCGCCCACCGGGTCGCCCGGCTCCGACGGGGACGGACGACCGTCGTGTTCAGCGAAAGTCCGCTGTGGGCGCAGGTGGCGGACGAGGTGATCCGGCTCTCGGAGGTGAGCTCGTGCAGGTGACCTTCCCCCTGGCGGGTCCGGAGCAGGCCCGCGGCTGGTTCCGCGAGACCGTCCGGGTCAACCGGTCGCGATTCGCGGTGACCACCGGGCTGCTGGCCGCGGCCACCCTGGCCGGGCTGGTCGGCCCGCAGCTGCTCGGCCAGCTGGTGGACCTGGTGGTCGGCGGCGTCGGCACCGACCGGATCGACCTGATCGCCGTCGCCTTCGTCGCCGTCCTGATCGTGCAGGCCGCGCTGCAGCGCATGGCGCGGCTGCACAGCGGAGTCCTGGGCGAGAAGGTGTTGGCCCAGACCAGGGAAGCGCTCATCGAGCGGTCGCTGCGGCTGCCGCTCGGCACCGTGGAGGCGGCCGGAACCGGTGATCTGCTGAGCCGTTCGACCTCCGACGTGGACAAGGTCGACCACGCCGTCCGCAACGCCGTTCCTCAGATCGCCACCGCGGCCGTCACCGTGACGCTCACGCTCGGGGCCATGCTGGTGACCTCGCCGGTTCTCGCGCTCGGCATGCTGGTGGCCCTCCCGGTGCTGTACCTGCCCACGCGCTGGTACTGGCGGCGAGCGCCCGCCACGCTCGAGCGCGTCCTGCAGGACTGGGCGTTGGTGCACGCCGACCTGCACGAGACCACCGAGGGGGCGCGCACGGCGGAGGCCCTTGGGCTCACCGAACGCCGCCTGATCAGTGGCTCCTCGGCCCTCGGCCGGGCGATCGGTGGGGAGCGGGCGCTGCGCCGGCTGCAGGTGCGCTGGGCGCCGTGGCTGGAACTGGCGCACACCCTGCCGATCGCGGCGATGTTGTCGCTCGGCGGGTGGGCCTATGCCCAGGGCTGGGCGGGGCTCGGCACGATCACCGTGATGGTGCTGTACGCGCAGGCGCTCGCGGCACCGCTCGACGAGGTGCTGTGGTGGGTCGAGGACCTGCAGGTCTCGGGTACGGCGCTGCGCCGGATACTCGGTGTGCGCGGACCGGCCGGGAAGCAGCGCGCTGTTCCCCGGCCGCGTGGCCGTGACATCGAGCTCACCGGCGTGCATTTCGGCTACCGGCCCGGCCAGGAGGTGCTGCACGGCATCGATCTGCGGATCCCGCACGGTGAGCGGTTGGCGATCGTCGGCCCGTCCGGTGCGGGCAAGTCGACGCTGGGCTGGCTGCTCGCCGGGATCGCAGCCCCCACCCGCGGAACGGCGACGATCGGCGGAGCCGAGCTGTCGCGGCTGCCCGAGGAGGTGCTGCGTGGCGAGGTGCTGCTGCTCACCCAGGAACACCACGTGTTCGCCGGGACGCTGCGGGAGAACCTCACCCTGCCGGCTCGGCCCGGCGGCCCAGACGGCTGGACCGACGGCGAGCTCCGCGACGCGCTCGCCGCGGTCGGGGCCCTGGGGTGGGCGGACTCGCTGCCCGGCGGGTTGGACACCACGCTCGGGTCCGGGGCCCACGCCGTACCACCCGCGGTCGCCCAGCAACTGGCGCTGGCCCGGATCGTGCTCGCCGACCCGCACACGATCGTGCTGGACGAGGCGACCTCGTTGCTGGACACCTCGTCCGCTCGCGATCTCGAGCGATCGCTCGGCGCGGCGTTGGACGGCCGGACGGTGATCGCCATCGTGCACCGGCTGTCCACCGCCGCCGCGGCCGACCGGGTGGTCGTCCTCGAGAACGGCCGGATCACCGAGCTGGGCGGTCACGACGAGCTGCTGGCCGCCGGCGGACCCTACGCCCGCCTGGTCCGCGCCGCTCAGGGCGCCTAGGTTCGGCACATGGGTGCGCGCACCGAGCCGCCGTTTCGAGCCGACCACGTCGGCAGCCTGCTGCGTCCACCCGCGCTGCTGCGGGCCCGCGCGGAGCACGCGGCGGGCAGGCTGGACGCCGCCGCGTTGCGGGCCGCCGAGGACGCCGCGATCCGCGAGGCCGTGGCGATGCAGGAGGAGATCGGGCTGCGCGCCGCGACCGACGGCGAGTTTCGCCGCACGTCGTGGCACATGGACTTCATCTACCAGCTCGGCGGGGTCAGCCAGACCGACGAGCGGATCCGGGTGCGGATGCGCAACGACGCCGGTGCGGGCGAGTTCGTCGCGGCGGGCCTGGCGATCGACGGCCCGGTCCGGCTGGAGTATCCGATCTTCGCCGACCATTTCCGGTTCCTCGCCTCGGTCACCACCACCGCGGTGCCGAAGCTGACGATCCCGTCGCCGAGCATGGTCCACTACCGCGGCGGCACGGCGGCGATCGACCGCGGCGTCTATCCCGATCTCGAGCAGTTCTGGGCCGACCTCTCCGCCGCCTATGCCGCACAGATCCGCGCGCTGGCCGAGCTCGGCTGCCGGTACCTGCAGCTCGACGACACCAGCCTCGCGTACCTCAACGACCCCGCCCAGCGGGCCCAGCTGGCCGCGCGGGGCGAGGACGCCGAGCACGTGCATCTGCGGTACCTCCGGCAGCTCAACGCGGCCGTCGCCGACCGGCCCAGGGACATGCGGATCACCACCCACATGTGCCGGGGCAACTTCCGCTCGTCGTGGGCCGCCGAGGGCGGCTACGACTTCGTCGCCGAGGCGTTGTTCGGCGAGCTCGACGTGGACGGCTTCTTCTGCGAGTTCGACGACGAACGCTCCGGCGGGTTCGCGCCGCTGCGGTTCGTGCCGCCGGACAAACAGGTCGTGCTCGGGCTGGTCACCACCAAACGCGGGCGGCTCGAGGATCCCGACACGCTGAAACGGCGCATCGACGAGGCGGCGAAGTACGTGCCGCTCGACCAGCTGTGTCTGTCCCCGCAGTGCGGGTTCTCCTCGACCGTCGAGGGCAACGCGCTCAGCTTCGCCGACCAGGCGGCCAAGCTCCGGCTGGTCGTGCAGGTCGCGCAGGAGGTCTGGGGCTGATCCGCCGGTAGGCTTGCCGGATGTCCGAGGAGGGCCCTCGCGGCTGGGGCGCGCCGCTGTACGCGCAGGCGCTCGACCTCGCCGGCGTCGGACCGGGCACCCGGCTGCTGGACCTCGGTTGCGGCCCTGGGCTGTTCGCCCGGGCCGCGGTCGACCGCGGGGCGCTCGTCACCGGGGTGGATGCCGATCCGTCGGCAGTGGTCGCGGCGGCCGCCGCGGTCCCCGAGGGATCGTTTCAGGTCGGCGACGCGCACGATCCGCCGCCGGGCCCGTTCGACGTCGTGGCCGCGGTGCAGCTGCTCGCGCACGTCACGAACCCGGTGGTCGTCCTTCGAGCAGCCGCGCGGGTGGGCGCGGCCGTGGTCGTCACGGTGTGGGGCGGGGAGCAGGAGTGCGCGGTGCGTGCCTTCGGCGAGGCACTCGCGCCCTGGCTGCCGTCCCGCCCACCGCGCACCGGGCCGCCGCCGATCACCAGCGTGCCGCGCCTGCTGCGGCTCGCCGACCTCGCGGGCCTTTCGATCGGATCCGTGGTCGAGGTGGTGTGCCCGTTCCGGTACACCGATGCCGAGTCGATGATCGCGCCGCTGCTCTCGTCGGGGATCGGGCGGGCGGCGGCGGCCCGCGCCGGGGAACGCGTGGTCCGCACCGCGGTGCTGGACCGGCTCGCGCCGTTCCGCACGGAGTCCGGCGGGTATCGGTTGGACAACCTGTTTCGCGTGCTGCTGGCCCACCCGCGAGCCTGACCGGTCACGCCCCGAGGCGCTCGGCCAGCTCCGTCAGCGAGTCCACCGTCAGGTCCGCCTCCGGGTCCGTCCGCGGTGGCGCCGGGCCGTCCGGGCCGTACTCTCCGGGCCGGTGCACGTACGCCGTGCGCAGACCGCAGGCGCGCGCCGCGGCCAGGTCGTCGAGGTGCGCGGCCACCATGATCACCTGATCCGGCGCGAGTCCCAGCAGTTCAACGGCGCCGAGGTAGACCTCGGCGTCCGGCTTGTAGCGCCGGAACAGCTCGGCCGACAGCACGGTGTCCCAGGGCAGGCCGGCGTGGCGGGCCATGGTCACGAGCAGCGCGACGTTCCCGTTCGAGAGGGACGCGATCACATGCCGCCGCTTCAGCCGGGTCAGCCCCGCCACGGAATCGGGCCAGGGGTCGAGACGGTGCCAGGCGAGCACCAGCTCGGCGCGGGTGTCCTCGGGAAGGTCCGGGAACCCGAACTCGGCGAGTAGCTCGTCGAGCGACGCGCGGTGCAGCCCATCGAGGTTCGTCCACGGCCGCTCGCCGCGGCGGACCCGGTCCATGGACGGGACGTAGCGCCCGCGCCAGGCCTGGGCGAACGCCTCGGCATCCGCGGCGTCGCCCAGCAGACGGCGCACGTCGCGCGTGACCCCGGTCCGCCAGTCGACAACCGTGCCGAACACGTCGAACACCAGCGCGCGAACGTCCATGACGGCACCGTAGGCCCTCGGCGGGCTGAGCCGTTCGGGGTGCCAACGGTGCGGGTGCCTGGGAAAATCGGCCCGTCGCCGTCGCGAGAGGGGGTCCGAGATGAAGGCCGTCGTCTACCAGGAACCGTTCAGGGTCACCGTGGAGGACGTCGAGGACGCCCGGATCGAGGATCCCACCGACGTCCTCGTCCGGGTGACCACGGCCGCGATCTGCGGTTCCGACCTGCACATGTACGAGGGACGGACGAACGCCCCGCCCGGCCTGGTGTTCGGGCACGAGAACATGGGCGTCGTCGAGGATGTCGGTCCCGGGGTGGCGTCGATCAAGCGCGGGGATCGGGTGTCGCTGCCGTTCAACGTGGCCTGCGGCTTCTGCAAGAACTGCCTGGCCGGCAGCACGGGCTTCTGCCTGACGGTCAACCCCGGCTTCGGCGGTGGCGCGTACGGCTATGTCGCGATGGGCCCGTACCGGGGCGGGCAGGCGGAATACCTGCGGGTGCCGTTCGCCGACTTCAACTGCCTGAAGCTGCCGCCGGGCGACGAGCACGAGAACGACTTCGCGATGCTCGCCGACATCTTTCCCACCGGCTACCACGGCGCCACGCTCGCCCAGGTCGGACCCGGCGAGACGGTCGCGGTGTTCGGCGCGGGACCGGTCGGGCTGATGGCGGCGTACTCGTCGCTGATCAAGGGCGCGGCCCGGGTGTTCGTGGTCGACCGGGTCGAGTCCCGACTGCGCCTGGCCGAGCAGATCGGCGCCATCCCCGTCGACTACAGCACGGTCGACCCGATCGAGGCGATCCGCGAGCAGACCCACGGGGACGGCACCGACAAGGGGATCGACGCGGTGGGCTACCAGGCCACCGTCGCCGCCGGTGAGGAGCAGCCCGCGATCGTGCTCAACCAGCTGATCCAGACCGTTCGGGCGACCGGGATGATCGGGGTGATAGGGCTGTACGTGCCGGGCGACCCCGGAGCGCCGACCGCGGAGGCGGGCCGTGGCGAGCTGCTGGTGCAGTTCGGCACGTTGTTCGAGAAGGGCCTGCGGATCGGCACCGGCCAGGCCAACGTCAAGGCCTACAACCGGCACCTGCGGGATCTGATCATCGCGGGCCGGGCCACTCCGAGCTTTGTCGTCTCCAAGGAGCTGCCGCTCGAGGAGGCCCCGGACGCCTACGCTCGCTTCGACAAGCGCGAGGAGGGCTACTCGAAGGTCGTGCTGAGGCCCGGCCGGGGCAAGGCGGCCTGACCACCCGCAACACCACGCCGGTCCCGTGCGTCCGGGACCGGCGTGGGGTCGGTTTCACTCAAGAGCCGGCCTTGGCGTATCGGGCGGCGAGCAGGCTCTTGCAGTACTCGCCGTTGGTCTCGATCCCGATCCGCTGCAACCGCGCCCGGCGCAGATGCAACGGCACCTGTGCCGAGGTGACCCGGCTGCCGTCGGGGTGCATCAGCAGCGGGGCGTCGTCGCCGTGCGGCAGGCCGAGCCGCTCCCGGCGCTCGCGCAGGCGGCGCTTGTCCACCGAGTCCGGCGCGTCACCGAGCGTCATCGCCGCCAGCTCGTCGGGCCCGACGCCCGCATCGACCAGCGGCCTGGCAACCCGGTCCTGGCCCGCGACGGCCGCCTTGGTCAGGAAGGTGCGGCGCAGCTCGTCGAGCTCGGCCACCGCCTCCCCGGCGAAGGAGCCGACGAAGCCCGCATGCGCGGCGACGCCGTCGTTGATCTCGTCGGCGGCGTGATGGTCGGCCAGCGTCACCTCGGTGCGACTCACGCCTTCGACCGCCGACACCGCGTCATAGGCGTCGGCGACCATGAGGAACGAGAAGTTCGGCGCGCAGAAGAACGTCGGCAACCGTAGCCGCACCCGCGCCACGCCGTCGTCGGAGACGGTGCAGGACTCGACGAAGTCGAGCGCGGTGATCGGCTCGTCCAGTTCGGGGTCGAGCACCGTCTCCAACGCCGCCCACACCGTGGGCGGGACCCCCGGAGGCGCGGTATTGGTCATCGCACCCCCGCGGGAGATTCGTGGGAACACCTCATGCCGGCGCCCCCGCGGTGCCCTCGACCAGCTCCCCGCCGGGCTGCATCGACTCGGCCGCGGTCGTGGGCAGCTGGCATTCCGCCGGTACCTCGATGTCGTAGAGCTTGGCGGCGTTGAGCCCGAGGATCTTCTTCCGGCTGGCGGTGGTCAGCCGGGGGTAGTCCGCGAGCGACGGGTCGTCGGGCATCTGCCAGTCGACGAAGCCCTCGACCTGCCACTTCGGCTCCCAGATGCTGTAGTCGCTGCCGAAGAGCATCTTGTCCTCGCCGACCCAGAACAGCAGCTCGCCCATGACCTTGGCGAAGAACTTGGGCCGGGCGTGCATCAGACCGCCGATCACCACGGACAGGCCCGCATAGACGTTGGGTTCCTGCACCGCCATGAAGCAGAAGTCCTCGATCCGAGGAAGCCCGACGTGCTCCACGATGAAGTTCAGATCCTGGAAGTCGGTGGCGACGTGGTCGACGTCCGCGACGTCGAACGCGTCCTTGTCCAGCGGCCAGATCGTCGGGCCCTTGTGCACGTGGATGTTCTTGATGCCCAGTTCCTGGGCCTTTTCGAGGAACCGGTACGCGGCCGGGTCGGTGAGCTTGTAGCCGCGCGAGCCGGCATTCCATTCGGCGGTGTACAGCTTCACGCCCTTGAGGTTGTACCGTTCTGCGTCCTGTTCGAGCTCGCGGATACCGGCGTCGCCGTCCCGCGGGTCGAAACGACCGTTGACGATCAGGTTGTCGCCGAACTTGTCGAGTAGCTGAGCGTTCTGCTCCGCGGTGTTGAAACCGTTCTTGTACCATTCCTTGAGATACGTGGACTGGAAGATCGCGATGTCTACGTGGCCCTCGATGAACACATCGCGCTCGAAGGTGGACTCGTCGATCTTCAGGTACTTCTCGTAGTCCCAGTGGGTCTCAGGCGGTCCGAGCTGGTGGTAGCCGTAGAAGCAGTCGATCCAGCCCTTCGCGTACTGTTCCTGGCCCTCGACCCAGTTCTCCCGGCTCGCGTCCCAGAAGTGGTTGTGGGAGTCGACAATGAAGTACTTCTCGCCATCCTTGGAGTACATGTGGTGGAACCTCTCGCGTCGGTTTCGTCGCTGGGAGAACGTGATTACGGAACGAGAATTGCCCGGCCGCGGACCCGGCCGGCGTCCAGGTCGTGCACCGCGTCGAGTGCGGCTTCGAGCGGGTACTGCCTGGTGTGCAGCGTGACCTTGCCGGCCTGGGCCAGGACCATCAGCTCGGCGAGGTCGTTGTAGGTGCCGACGATGTTCCCGATGATGTTCTTCTCGCCGGCGACGAAGTCGAGCGTGGGAATGCGCACCTCGCCGCCGTAGCCGATCACGAACTGGGAACCATCCGGTCCGGTCATGGCCCAGGCGTCGTTCTCCGCGCCTTGCTCGGCGACGAAGTCGAACACCACGTTCGCGCCCTGGCCCTCGGTCATCTCCTTGACCGCGTTGATGTGGTTGCCGTCGGCCAGGACGGTCTCGTCGGCACCGATCTGCTTGGCCAGCGCCAGGGCGTCGGGATTGCGGTCGACCACCACGATCCGGGTGGCGGTGAGCGCCGCGAGGCATTGGATGCCGATATGTCCCAGCCCGCCCGCACCCTGCACGACGGCCGTGGTGCCCGGGTACAGCAGCGGGACGGCCTTGCGCACCGCGTGGTAGGCGGTGATGCCGGCATCGGCCAGCGCGGCGACGTCTGCCGGATTGGTGTCGGGATTGAGCTTGACGCACGCGCGGGCGGTGGTGCGCAGGTACTCGGCCATGCCGCCGTCGTTGTTCGACAACCCGGGGAAGAACGCGCTCGTGCACTGCATGTCCTTGCCGGCGCGGCAGGCGCGGCACAGCCCGCAGCTCGGCTGCGGATGAAGGATCACCGTGTCGCCGACCGCGACATTGGTGACCCCCTCGCCGATCTCGTGCACCCAGCCGGCGTTCTCGTGCCCGATGACATAGGGGAGTTGAGGGCCCATGGCCTCAGCCCATTGCCCCTCGAGGATGTGCAGGTCGGTGCGGCACACCCCAGCTCCGCCGATCTTGACGATGACGTCCAGTGGACCGCTGATCGTCGGTTCCGGGATGTCATCGATCTTGGGATCGGAGTGGTACTCGTGCACCCGGACGGCTCTCACGCCCGTACCTCCTTGGGTGGCCGTGGCTCGGCTCTTCTGGCTCGGCTCGTGGATCGCGATCTCCTCGATTCCAAACCCGGGTGCAATGGGTCACAAGGGGGTGGATTCCACGGAACGAGAAAACGGACACCGAGGACAGCCAGGCCCAGCCCGGCTTCCGGTAGTCAGCCGGCATCCGGTGCGACTACCGTGCGGCCGTTGTCGCCCGAGTTCCGGGGCGACGCGGTGGCCCTCGGCCCTCGCGACGGGAGCGAGCCATGCCCGACCGGACCTTCGACGTCATCGTCATCGGCGCTGGACCCACCGGCGAGAACGCCGCCGACTACGCGGTGCGCGCCGGGATGTCGGCCGCCCTCGTCGAGGCGGAGCGGTTCGGCGGCGAATGTTCGTTCTGGGCCTGCATCCCGTCGAAGACGTTGCTGCGCACCGGACATGCGCTGGCGGCCGCCCGCAGGCTGCCCGGTGTGACCGCGGAGCTCGACCCGTCCGCCGTCCTGGCCCGCCGCGACGCGTTCACCCACGACTGGGACGACTCCAGCCAGGCCGACTGGGTGCGCGCCGCCGAGATCGCTCCGATCCGTGGGCACGGTCGGCTGGCCGGACCGAGGACGGTGCAGGTCGACGGGCCCGACGGTGGGTTGCTCCGGGCCCGGCACGCGGTTGTCGTCGCGACCGGCAGCGTCCCGGTCCGGCCGCCGATCCCGGGCCTGGAGGCGGTCCGCGCCTGGGGCTCGCGGGAGGCGACGTCGGCCAAGGAGGTACCAGGCAGGCTCGGCGTGCTCGGCGGCGGCGTCGTCGGTGCGGAGATGGCGCAGGCATTCACCCGGCTCGGCTCGCACGTCGTGCTCCTGCACCGGGGGCCGCGGCTGCTGCCCTCGGCGGAGCCGATGGCCGGAGAGCGGGTGGCGGCGGCCTTTCGCGCCGAGGGCATCGACCTGCGCCTCGAACAGGGCCTCGATGAGGTGTTCCCGGGCCGGGACGGGTCGATCCTGCTGCGCGTGGGTGCCGAGACGATCGAGGTCGACGAACTGCTGGTGGCCACCGGGCGGCGACCGAACACCGCGGACGTGGGGCTGGCGAGCGTCGGGCTGGAACCCGGCGGGCAGCTGACCGTCGACGAGTCGGGGCTGGTCGCCGGGGTCGACGGGGAATGGTTGTACGCCGCCGGGGACGTCACCGGCCGCGCACCGGTCACCCACCAGGGCAAATACGCCGCGCGGATCGTCGCCGCGGCCATCGCGTCACGCTCGATCGGCGAGCCCCTCGATGCCGGTGCGTGGGGCGAGCACGCCGCGACCGCCGACCACGCGGCCGTCCCGCAGGTCGTCTTCACCGATCCCGAGGTCGCGTTCGTCGGGCGCACCGAGCGCCGGGCCCGGGACGACAGGATCCGGGTGCGGGCGATCGAGCTCGAGCTCGCCGTCGCGGGGGCCTTCCTCCAGGCCGACGACTACGCCGGGGCCGCGAAGATCGTGGTGGACGTCGATCGCGAGGTCCTGGTCGGCGCCACGTTCGTGGGGCAGGACGTCGCCGAGATGCTGCAAGCGGCGACGATCGCGGTGGCCGGGGAGGTGCCGCTGGCCCGGCTCTGGCACGCGGTGCCCGCGTTCCCGACGATGAGCGAGGTCTGGCTGCGGCTGCTGGAGACCTACCGTTTCTCCTGAGCCGGTTCAGACCGCCGTCTGGGTCAGCGCCGCGGCGACACCGAGCGTCACCGCCATGACCATGGTCTCCAGGCCCGCCCAGCGGAGCACCGGCGTTCGTCCGGCGGCGAGCCGCCGCCGGGCCAGCAGGCCCAGGTAGCCGAGCAAGAGCACACAAATCGTCTTGGTGACGATGAGCCAGCCATAGCCGGTGGTCCACAGCGCCGCCACCGTCGGCAGCCGGATCAGCGCGTTGAGCGCCCCGGTCAGGACCACCCCGCCGAGGCAGACCCCGGCCAGCCGGGAGAACCGCGGCAGCACCGCGCCGAGCAGCGTCGCCCGGTGCGCGAGGAGCACGAGCGTCGCGCCCAGTCCGCCCACCCACAGCGCC
Source organism: Pseudonocardia hispaniensis (assembly GCF_042658695.1). Classification (NCBI taxonomy): domain Bacteria; kingdom Bacillati; phylum Actinomycetota; class Actinomycetes; order Pseudonocardiales; family Pseudonocardiaceae; genus Pseudonocardia; species Pseudonocardia hispaniensis. Next base: position 274,650 of record NZ_JBHSQW010000035.1, read on the forward strand.
GCCGCGGCCACATGCATCGCCACGAGCGTCGCGGCGAGCTGATGGTCGGTCGACGCGGAGCCCGCGTGCCCGGTGACGGTGGGGGTGAGCGCGCCGAGGATCGCGGCCACCAGCACGACCCGGATCGGGACCTGACCGGGGCGCATCCTGCGGGCCACGGCGCAGCCCAGGACGGTGGCCGCGCAGCCCGCGGTCAGCAGCATCCCGCGTCCGGCGGCGAGCTGGGTCGCCCAGCGCATCAGCTGGTCTCCCCCGAGGTCGGTGACCTGGACCCCGAATGCGTCGGCGGCGCGAAAGACGATCCCGACCAGAACCAGGACCACCCATCCGCCGCTCAGCGCCACCAAGCTGGCATCGACCCGGTCCCACAGCTGCACCGTCTGGCGCAGGGTGGCGGCCCGTGCCGGAAGCAGGACACCGACCAGCGCGAGCCCGACGCACCCGACCGCCGCGAGGTCGATCGCGGACCGCGCCGCGGCGGCGCCGACGAAGGTCGCGAACGGTGCGCCGGCGAGTGAGCCCGCGAGCGCGCTGGCCAGGATGGCGGCGGCGATCGCCAGCCCGGTCCAGACCGCCGGCGGTAGCCACGCGACCGAACCGGGCCGGGCGATCGCCCGGTTCATCCCCGTCCCAGCCGAAGGGCGACGGCGATCCCGCCGCCGACCACGACGACGGCGCCGATGATCCACGGCCAGATCGGCATGCCGCCCGATTCGTTCTCGGCCGCGGCCGCGGCCGGAGCGGTCGAGGGTGCCGCGGCGGTGGCGCCGCCACCGGGGCCCGGTGTCGTCAGGGTGAACGACGTGCTGCCCTGCACGGGATGACCGTCATCCGAGACGACGCGGTAGCCGATGCGGTAGACGCCGGCCGGACCGAGCGGATGGACCGCGATGCTGACCGAGGTGCCCTCGACGATGACGTCGCCCGTCTCGTAGTGCGCATCGTCCGGCCCGATCACGGTGAGCGTGTTGAAGCCCGGCTGCATCCGGTCGCTGAACCGGATCGTCACCGTGCTGGGGCCGGTGCTCAGGCTCGCGCCGTCCGCCGGGTCGCTGCCCAACAGCTGGGCGTGGGCCAGCGCCGGTCCGGCGCCCAGCAGCAGCGCCAGCCCGGCGACAAGGGCGATGGCCAGAGCGCGAAACGGCGTCTTCACGAGTCGACCTTCCGGTTGCGGCCGCGCCGGGCGGCCGCGCCGCCGGCACCCAGCCCGAGGACACCGACCAGCAGGCCTGCCCCGGCCGGCCAGCGGGCCATCGTGTCGGTGCCCACGGCGGGGGGCGGATCGGAGTGAGGGTCGTCCGCGGCGGCCGCCGTCGGCCGGACCGTGGGGGCGGGGTGCGCGGGTTCGGCACCGGTGTCGGATTCGTCGGGTACCCGGAAGTTGATCACGGTGTAGCCGCCCTTGGCGGCGGTTCCGGGTTGGGCTGTGACGTGGGCGAATGCGGGCACGGCGCCGCCGATGGCCGCGGCGGCGACACTGCCCAGGACGATGTCGGCGCGCACGCCGGCGCGTCGCAAGGTTGGGTGCATGAAGGACTCCGATGTGAGGGGCCCGCGAACTGAGCGGGGTGAGTGGGTCAGACCCACATCGGAGGTGGAGCACGCAGGACCAGCGGGCCGAGCGCAGCGCGGGCACAGCGCCCCACGGCCGCGGGCTCCGGCACCGGGAGGGTCCGCAGCGGTCGGTCGGCGGGCGGTGGGACGAGCCGCCGGGGCAACACCCGCAGCAACGCAGCGAACAGGGCGAGCAGCGCCCGATCGGCGTCGCGGATCAGGGCGCCGGTGACGAGCGTGGCCCCGGCGTGCATCGCCAGCATGACCGGCCACGTGATCGTCGCCGAACCGGCCGGATGCGGGTGCGCGAGCACCTGCATGACCTCGTGCATGAACAGCTGCCCGCCGCCGAGCACCAGCAGCATCCCGAGGACGGACCGGCAGGCGTCGGCCAGGCCGGTCACCAGGCTCACGAGCAGCGGAAACAGCACGACCAGCAGGGCGAGGTCGGGGAGGGAACCACCCGCGACGACATGGCCGACAGCGGTCAGCAGGGTGCTCATCGCGGCCACCGTGAGACCCCGAGCGCTGCGCACTCGGCGCGCGCCGGTCGCTGCGGTGCCGCACCTCATGTCCGCAGACGGTAACGGGTCCGGAGCCGTATCGGTGTCCTCGGGGCGGTATGCAACGGCGTCGCGCCGGTCAGGGTCGCACACCCAGGTGGGTGAGCAGTTCGGTCTCGACCCGGTCGAGCTCCCCGGAGACCGCGCGCAACGCCGTGCGCCGGCGCGGCGCCGGCATCTGCTCGGCGGCCCGAACCGCGACGGTGAGATCCACCAGCCGGGGCCGGGTGTCGAGGGCGAACCTGCGGGCCGCCCCGGTGGCATGCGCCGGCTCGTTCGCATCGAGCTGGGCGAGTGCCTCGGCGATCCGGTCGATCCGGGCGTGCAGCGCCCCGCCGCGGCCGGAGTAGGTCGAGAGCTGGTCGGGTGCGACACCGAGCCTGCGGGCCCGGTGGGTGTCCCAGTGGGCGCGCGCCGCACCGGCCGCGGCGAGCGCGTACGGTGCGAGCAGCGGCGCCACCACCTTCCCGATCCCGATCAGTCGCCTCGCCCTCGCAGGGGTGAGCGTGCCGCGGCCCTTACGGTCGCCGCCGGCCCCCTTCGTGTCGGACCTCGCCCGCGTGCGCACGTCCATCGGTGCGGCGTCGACGTCGTTCTCGGCCGGTGAACCGGATCTTCTCCGGAGTCGCATCTCGTCCTCCCCGTCCCCCGCGCCCCGGGGTTGCGGGCAGCTTAAGGCCACGGTGGTGCGCTGGCAGGCGCGGACGTTGTCGGATGGGGTCATTACTCTCGGAGCCGTGACGGCGACGGTGAACAGCGCGACCGATCCGGCCGCTTCCGGACCGGTCGTGGTGTCGCTGGACGCCTCGGTGACGACGCGGTGCCGGCGGCGCGTCCATCTCGACCACGATTCGCGGGCCGGTGGGGGGCCGCAGGCGCTGCCCGATCCGCTGCTCGAGCAGCGCCGGGCCGACGCCGCGGCGCACCGCGAACAGATCGGGGCGGCGCTGTCCGCGGCGAACGGCGAACGCTGGTGGCGGGTGCCGGCCGAGGTCACCACGCGTGAACGGGTCGAGGCCACCGCGGCGGCGGTCGCCGCGGATGCCCGGCTGATCTGGGGCGCCCAGCTCCCGCGTGATGACGCAGCGGGCCGACGGGGTGGTGCCGAACTGCTGGTGCGGGTGCCCGGCGGCGGGTACCTCCCGGTCATCGTCGTGCGGCACCGGATCACCGACCCGGGTACCGGTGCGCGGACCTCGCCCCTGCTGGAGCCGTTCCCCGAGCGGGCGACGGCCGATCCGGCCCGCAAGACTCGTTCGCAACCGCGTGACCTGCTGCGGCTCGCGCACCTGACCCGCATGCTCGATGCGGCGGGCTGGGCCCCGGCCGCCGATCTGGCCGAGAGCTCGCTCGGCGGTGTGATCGGGATGGACGGCGACGTCGTGGTGTGGCATGACCTGCAGGCGGAGCACTGGCCGGGGGGACGCAGCACCCTCGAGGAGTACGACGAGCGGTTCGCCGACCGGGTCGCCGTCGCCACCGCCGCGGCCGCCGGTGCCCCGGCCCTCGCCCACCCCTCGCGGATCACCGAATGCCGCCGGTGCCCCTGGTGGCCGACCTGCGAGGCCGCGCTCACCCGAGACCAGGACGTGAGCTTGGTGGTGCGCGGCGAGGCGGCCGTGGCGCTGCGCTCGGCCGGTGTCGGCACGGTGGCGGGCCTTGCCGCGCTCGATCCGGCGGCTGAACCGCCGGTGCCGCTGCCCGGGATGCCCTTTGCCGACATGGTCGCGCTCGCCAGGGCCTGGCAGCGCGGGCTCACGGTGGTGCGCCGGGTGCCGCGGGTGCCGGTACCGCGCGCCGACATCGAGGTCGACGTCGACATGGAGAGCTTCGGCGAGGCCGGCGCCTATCTCTGGGGGGCGCTGCTCAGCTATCCCCGCGGCGCCCGCGCCGGGGACGAACCGGCCGGCTACCGAGCGTTCGTCACCTGGGAACCCGTCCCCACCCAGGACGAGCGCCGCTCGTTCGCCGAGTTCTGGACCTGGCTGTCGGGGGTCCGATCCGCCGCCGTGGAAAGCGGGCGCAGCTTCGCCGCCTACTGCTACAACGAGCAGGCCGAGAACCGTTGGCTGATCGCCTCGGCCCGCCGGTTCGCCGGGCACCCGGGGATCCCGTCGGTCGCCGAGGTCGAACGGTTCATCGCGATGCCGGGGTGGATCGACCTGTTCGCGCTGGTCAGCGACTGGTTCCTGTGCGCGCATGGGAAAGGCCTCAAACGCGTCGCCCCCGTTGCGGGCTTCGCCTGGCGCGACCCCGAGGCCGGCGGGGAGAACTCGATGCGCTGGTACCGCGACGCCGTCGGCTTGGGTGGGCGGCCACCCGAGCCGACACAGCGGCACCGTCTGCTGCAGTACAACCAGGACGATGTCGAGGCGACGAGAGCGCTGCGCGAGTGGATGACCTCACCGTCGGTGGAGCAGGTTCCGCTGGCCGCCGACCTCTGATCCCCGCGAGTCGCGGTATTTCCGCGAGTGAGTCGGGGGATCTCCGCGACCGAGACGACACCTCGCCTTGCCAAGGTGTGGACATGGCGCCTCGCACGCACGAGCGACGCGGTCCGCACGGGGCCGCGTCGAGCACGCACTACCTGGGCACATCGACCGCGATGGGGGTGCTGGCCCGCGGCGGCAACGCGTTCGACGCGGCCGTCGCCGCCGGGTTCGTCCTGCAGGTGGTCGAGCCGCATCTGTGTGGCCCCGGCGGCGAGGTTCCCGCGGTCTTCGTCACCGCGACCGACCCGACGCCCCGGGTGCTGTGCGGGCAGGGCGTCGCGCCTGTCGCGGCAAGCATCGCCCGTCTGCGGGACGAGCTGGGGCTGCGGTTCGTGCCGGGGACGGGGCTGCTCGCCGCCGTCGTCCCGGGCGCCTGGGACGGCTGGCTGACGCTGCTGCGCGACCATGGCACGCTCACGCTGCACGCGGTGCTCGAGCCGGCGCTGACCTATGCCGCCGGCGGGTTTCCGCTGGTCCCGCGCATCGAGTCGACGATCGCCACGGTCGCCGATCACTTCAGACAGCACTGGCCGACCTCCGCCGCCCAGTGGCTACCGGATGGCCGGGTGCCCGCCACCGGAGAGACATTCCGGCTGCCGGCGCTCGCCGCGACCTGGCGGCGACTGCTCGCCGCGGCCGTCGGACCCAGCCGGGAGGCGCAGATCGAAGCCGCCCGCAACGCGTGGTATCGCGGGTTCGTCGCCGAGGAGATCGAGACGTTCTGCCGCACTCGGGTCCGTGACGACTCCGGCCGCGACCACGCCGGGCTGCTCACCGCAGCCGACCTCGCCGGCTGGCAGGCGACGTACGAGGACGCCGTGTGTGTCGATACCGGTGATGGCTGGACCCTCGCCAAGCCCGCCGCGTGGTCGCAGGGCCCGGTGCTACCGCAGATCCTGCAGTTGTTGCGCGGCGCCGAGTTGGCCTATCGCGACGGGGTGGCCACGACCGACACCGTGCACGTCGCGGTCGAGGCGGCCAAGCTCGCCTTCGCCGACCGGGAGGCGTGGTACGGCGACAGTCTCGCTGCCCCGGCGCCGCTCGACGTGCTGTTGTCGCGGGCCTACGCGGACGAACGCCGAGCGCTGATCGGCGCGAACGCGTCGAGGGAGCTCCGTCCGGGTCGTCCGGGCGGCCGCACGCCGATGCTCGCCCACCACCTCATCCGATCACGGGATCGGCCCGAGGCCGATGCGCCCGGGTCGGGCGAACCGACCGTGAGCCGCAGCGGTGTGGCCCGTGGCGACACCGTGCATGTCGACGTCGTCGACGCGGCCGGGAATATGATCTCTGCGACGCCGTCGGGGGGCTGGTTGCAGTCGTCCCCAACCGTTCCGGCGCTGGGTTTCTGCCTGGGCACCCGGGCCCAGATGTTCTGGCTGGAGGAGGGGCTGCCCAGTTCGCTGGTGCCGGGCAGACGTCCCCGAACGACGCTGAGCCCGTCGCTCGCGCTGCGTTACGGGGAGCCGCGGCTCGCGTTCGGCACCCCGGGTGGGGATCAGCAGGACCAATGGCAGCTGTGCTTCTGGCTGGCCCACACCGGCGCGGGCCTGGACCTGCAGGCCGCGATCGATGCCCCGGCCTGGCACTCGACGGCGTTCCCGGCCTCGTTCGCGCCGCGGGACTGGCAGCCGGGCGGACTCGTCGTGGAGTCCCGGCTGGGTGCCGCGACGATCGCTGAGCTGCGGCGCCGGGGGCATCACGTCACCGACGCGGGGCCGTGGGCGCTGGGCAGGCTGTGCGCGGTGGGCCGCGGAGGGGGCGGGCTGCTGCGGGCCGCCGCCGATACTCGAAGTGGCGTTGGTGCCGCGGGTGCGTTCTGAGACGTCGGACCGCGTGGACCGGCTCGGAAATACCGCGACTCGCGCTCGGAAATACCGCGACTCGCGGGGCGTAGCCTGGGGGACATGGCGCTGTTCGGACCCAGCAGGTCGCAGATGGTCACCGCGGAGCAGGCGCTGGTGGGACGCCCGACGCCGCTGCCGGTGCCGCGACAGCACTTCGTCAACGGCAACCGCATCCAGCCACCGTTCCCGGACGGGCTCCGGACGGCCGTGTTCGGGATGGGCTGTTTCTGGGGTGCCGAGCGGATCTTCTGGCAGACGCCGGGCGTCTACTCCACCGCCGTGGGCTATGCGGGCGGGTTCACCGAGAACCCGACCTACGAGGAGGTGTGCTCCGGGCTGACCGGGCACGCCGAGGTCGTGCTCGTGGTGTTCGACCCGGCGGTGGTGAGCTACGAGAACCTGCTCAAGGTCTTCTGGGAGAACCACGACCCGACCCAGGGGATGCGCCAGGGCAACGACCGGGGCACCCAGTACCGCTCGGCGATCTACTACGCCGACGACGAGCAGCGCGATCTCGCCGAATCGACCGCGCACACCTACGGTGCGGCGCTGCGTTCGGCGCGCTACGGCGAGATCACCACCGAGATCGCGCCGCTGGACCGGTTCTACTGGGCCGAGGACTACCACCAGCAGTATCTGGCCAAGGTGCCGAACGGCTACTGCGGCATCGGCGGCACGGGCGTGGCATGCCCCGTCGGCACCGGGGTTCAGACCTAGCTTGGTCTTTAACCCGTGCGCTGCTGCCGTGCGGTGATGGTGCGGTCGCGTTTGACCGTTTTCCCGATGTCGTGGCTGGGTGCGGGCCAGTGGTTGCGGGAGCCGGGCGGGCGGCCAGGACCCGGGCGGGTGGGGCGGGTTTCTCCCAGGGGCGGCACAGGTCGGCGGCCAGGGGTCGGGCCAGGCGCAGCTGGGTGTGCGCGGCGGTGATCAACCAGGTCCGCCGCGGCCGGGGTGCGGATCTTCGGGGCGGTCCAGCCCAGGGTCTGTTTGAACAGCCGGAAGGTGTGTTCGAGGTCGAAGCGGGCCAGGTGGTCGGCCGGTTCAGGGCGTTCTCCGGGCCGGGGCGGGGTGGGCGCCCGTTGGTCCCGGGCAGCCGGGGCGGGCGCGGCAGCCGCAGGACCCGGTCCGAGCGGAGCCGCCCGACCAGCTCGACGGCAGGTCGGCCAGCACGTAGGCGAGCCGGGTGATGTCGTAGCCGGCGTCGGCGACGATCACGATGTCCGGGTCGTCCGGCCGCCAGTGCCCGGCGGCGATCAGCCGCTCGATCACCGCGCGCAGCTGGGCGGCGGTCACCGCGGTGGCGTCGTCGGCCGGGCCGAGGCGCACCGCGTCCAGCAGCGCCGTCCACGAGGTCCGGCCCGGCTCCAGCGCGGCGACGAAGGAGTACGGCCAGCCTGGGATCAGCTGCGCGTTGCCCTTCCCCCGGCCGTAGACGTGGCAGAACAGCCGCTGATCGCTGGTCGGGGCGTCCGGGCGCAGCCACGGGCTGACATCGACCGCGAGCACGATCCGCCCGTCGGTCGCCCGGGGCAGCGGCAGCGATGCCAGCGTGCGGCGCAGCCGCTGCGGCTCGATCCGGCCCCGGTTGAGCGCGTCATACATCGCCCCGTGCCCGCGGCGGTGCTCGGCGGTCAGGGTCAGCTCGACCAGCGAGGTCACCGGCCCGTCCGCGCACAACACCGCCTCGGTCAGCTCGAACAACGCATCCGCCCGCGCGGGCAACGAGGCGTAGAGCTTCCGGCGGAACCGGGACAGCTCCCCGAGCGCCGAGGCGTGAGCATGATCGTGCGGACTATCCACCGCAACCCTTGTGTTGATCTTCTTCCTTCGACAGAAGCATGATCAACCAAGGGTTGCGCCCATGATCACCCGGGGTCGACTGCAGCGCGAACACCGGACCACGCGAGCGCGCACGCTGCGAGCTTGATCCAGTACACGCCGGTGAACTGCCTGCTTGCCATCGCGCTGACTACCTCGCTGCTACGCGAAGCTCAGCAGAAGATCATCGACGACGCCGCTAGCGAGGCGGCTGCTTAGGCCAGCCCTGCCACAAGCAACCCTCGACAACGGCGCCAAGTCTCGGCTACTCCGGCAGCGCCTGTAGGTAGGCCGCGCCGATCGCTGGGATCTGAGCCTCGATCGGGTCTCCAGCAAGCGCGTCGATGGCCATAAGCGTGCCTGGCGTACGTGCTGCTCCGAAGAGGTCGCGCAGCGAAGCAAGGCCCTCTCTGGTGACCTCCGCCGTGCGCTCGTCGTCGAGTAGCCGCTCGAAACGCTCGGCCACCTCGTATTCGTCGGTGACCAGCATCAGGCGAATCACATCGCCAGCGTCCTTGTTGTTCAGCCGGTGCGGCTTGCCTTCGGCAACGCGCTCGGCGATCTTGTGCGCTTTGGCTACGAGCAGCGCTGCTGGGCCCGCAACTCGCGCCGGGATGACCCGCCGGTCACTCGGCTCAAGGCTGGCCACGTCCATCACGTCGAAGTCGGCCACCGCAGGCTCGAGGCCATGGACCTGACGAGCCGAGTCCTTCGCGTGCGGCGGCATCTTGACGCTGCGGCGACCTGGTCGGTTCGCCAACGCCTCGGGCACGAGTAGGTCGACTCGGACGTTCGTCTGGACCTTGCCCACGACCTCGACTTTGGCCCAGGTTCCGGGCTTTTCGACGAGCGCGAAGCCAGCGGCTGCCATTGCCTCTTCGACGAGGGGCATCGCTGCGAGCTGCGTCGGGTCGATGTTCAAGTCAGCGTCGCTCGTGAAGCTCGCGACCGTCAGCTCCGGCTCACCAGCGCTACGCAGGTAGATCGCCTGTGCGCCGACGATCGTGATCGCTGCAGCCTGGTCGGCGAGCGCCTCGAGGCTGTCGAGCAGCACGCGGCGGGCAACGACGTTGAGCGGGCCGTGGTCCTCGACACCGAGTCCCTCAGGCAGCCGCGACACGCTGCCCCCGTCCGCCAGTGATCGCCATGGCGTGAACTTAGGCCAGACGATCATCGGGTCAGCTAAGGGGGCTTGGCTGACGCCACGCTTCGACGTTGCTATCCATCCATTCGAGCACGGCTTCACCCTCAGCAGGCATCCGGCCGGGGCCGCTCAGGCAGTCGAGCGCGAGCTGGCTGTAGCCAACAGCTGGAACGCCGTCGATCTCTTGGATCCGCAGGAATGGGGTCCTGTCCGGCGGCTGGAGCATGATCACGTCTGCGCCGCTCGTGCTGGCGTTGAGCGCCTGGTCGACACGCAGCAACCGGAGTCGCTTGGCCACCTCGTCGATCATGTGCGGCCCGGGGGGCACGTAGAGATAGAGCGGGCCGCCGACGGCGAGCGGCGCGACCTGCTTAGTAACGAAGGAGCCAGTGACGACCACCGGGTCCTCGTCGGTTCGGCGAGCTCGCAGCTCTTCGGCCAACGACGCCAAGTCACCTAAGAGCGCTGGCCTACCGCGGCGTGCGATCGCAGCGACATGCAAACCGCTGCGCATCAGCTGGTAGCTCGCAGCCCTCGAGCGTAACAGGCCCTTCCAGTCGATCTCGGTGATCAGTCGCCCCTCGCGCTTGATCAACGCCTCGTTGGTCAGCGTGTCGAGCAGCTTCGAGACATAGCCCTGGCTGATTCCAGTTCGCTCAACGAGCTCGGCAGCCATCCGCGGGCCGTCGAAGTCGACCAGCTCGCGTACGAATCGACCGGCTCGTGGCCCAGACAGACCCCGGTGACTGCGCTGTTCTGGGATCGGGCTTTGGCGAGCACCGTCGGTCCTGATGACGACTGCCGGGCGGGCGATTTTGATGCCAACGTTGCCCGTCAAGTCCAAGTAGCCAATCCCGCGCTCCTCGAGAACCTCGCGGCTGCGCGCGCTGATCCAGGGGGCCACGACGAGCAAGCGGCCTTCTGCGATCAAGCCCGGCTCAGCCAGCCGTTCAGCTGCCCAGCGCAGTTGGTCGGCCAGCTTGGAGGCCATCAGCGGCGAGAGCTTCGCCATCTTGGCTTCGATCAGCACCAGCGCTGGCCTGGTTCGAGCCCGGGTTGGCTCGAGCATCCAGGCTTCGTCGAAGCCGAGGCCCCTAACGTTGCTTAGCTCCTTGCTAAGCTGAGCCACAATCTGCTGTGGAGCGAAGGCTACGATCTCCCAGCCCTCCCCCAGCAGCTGCTGAAGCTTCATCCTGGCCTGTACGAGCAGGTCAGCCTCGTTGTCTGGCAGGACCGTCATGCATCCATGATGCCAGGAATATTCCTATGCGCTAGGCATGCCCACATTGGGAAACCTGACGATCCTGGAATTCCTTAGCTCCTGACGCACAGTCACGGGCTGTCTGGCCGCCAGGCGAGCCTGCCCCCTCGGGTCCAGTGATATTCCTAGACGCTGGACATGCCCGAGCTGGGAAACCTACTGATCCTGGAATCCTTAGCCGCCTCGGGGGTGAACATCGACTGCCTCACGTAGGCGCGACGACGTTCCATCGGTCACTACCCCTCCGGAGCAACGACCCGCAGTACGTGAAGCGGGCGGTGCGCGATGAGCGCGCCCTCGTTCTCGACCAGCTTGCCGCCAGACATCAGGCCTTCTGTGGCCGACCGCATCGTTCCCGAGGCGCCAACCATCCAGGCGACGACGGGCGCAGTGGTCGGCTCGTCGTAAGTGTCGAGTTCGGCCAGCCAGCCTGGCTCGGCTGGCAAGACCGCATGCAGCCGCTCGGTGGGCACGAGCTGCACGAAGCCATCGAGCGAGGCAGCGGGACCCGCTGCCCAGCAACCGGGTCAACGACAAGCGGGTCACCGTCGGTCGACCAGTCATCGACAGGTAGGCCGCGGATGGTGGGCTCCTCGCGCAGCGGGTTGGCGAGGTCGACGAGGTAGACCGCTCGAAAGCCTGCGGTCGTTTGGGGCTGTCGCTGCGTGAAGTCGGGCGTGCGCTGGATGATCCCGGCTTCACGCCCTCGGAGCTCGTCGACGATCTCATCCGCCAGACGCGCGAGCGCATTGCGGGTGAGACGGAGCTGCTCACCCGACTCCGTCGGATCGGTGCCGCGGAACCCGCCGACTGGCAGGACGTCCTGCAGACCGTTGTGCTGCTGCAGGACGCCCTCGCCGGCTGCCTCGCCCGGGACGCCATCGCATCGTCGGCACGCCGACGGCTGACCCAGGCGCTCGCGGATACCCCGGGGGCAACGGCCTCACGTGCCCTCGCGGAGCTGTCCAACGACGAGGACCGGATCGTTGCGCATACTGCGGCATACGTTCTCCAGCTACGCAACGGGCGCTAACGGATCACGCGGTCCCGGCGTTGCGTTCCGGGTGGTGGACGCGGGTGGGCGAGTACCTCATCGGCGTGCGACCACCCGCGTGCTCGCCCTCGATCAAGCCCGCCCGCTACCCCGGACGGGGCCCGGGGTAGCGGCGTCGCCGGGGAGCGAACACCTCACTAACGACGTACGGCCATTCGGGTGACGCCCCGTTCGTGTCAGGAGGCCGGGGTAAGGATGGGGACATGGCCATGGCCTGGACGACGGTGCCTGCCCCGGCCCCGATCGGAGCCCTCACCGTCGGCGTGAGCACCGATGGCGCGGTCGCTCACGTCGGGTTCGGTGACGTTCCGGGCCGGGTCGCCGGGGCGGCCCGGCGGCTCGGCGAGGATCTCGTCGCCGACCCGGAGCGGACGGCGCCGGTCGTCGCGCAGCTCACCGAGTACCTCGCCGGTACTCGGCGGGTGTTCGACCTCGACATCGACTGGCGGGGGACCGGCGGCACCCGGCGCACGGTGCTGCAGACCCTCTACACGAGCGTCGGCTACGGGGAGACGATCAGCTACGGCGAGCTGGCGGTTCGCAGCGGCGCCTTCGCCGACGGCTGGACGGGGTCCCGCGGCGTCGGGTCGATCATGGGGTCGAACCCGGTCCCGGTGATCGTCCCGTGCCATCGGGTGCTGGCCGCAGCCGGGCCGGGACGGCTCGCGCTCGGCGGGTTCGGCGGCGGTCGCGCCGCCAAGGAGTGGCTGCTCGCCCTGGAGGGTGTGCTCACTCCCGCACTCGACCTCGGCTGGTGATCCGGGACCGGGCGGATCCCGTGTCAGCGGGCCTCGTCACCCGGCTCGACCCCGTTCCGGCCGGGGGTCGGCGCCGCGAACTCGACCACGGTGCTCGTCGCGCTGTCCGCGGCAACCTGCACCACGGTCGCGGTCGGCGCGTACCCGCTCGCGGTGAGGGTGTAGGTGCCCGCGGCGAGATCGTCGAAGACGAACTGCCCCTCGCCGTCCGTGAGCACCGAGCCGACCACCGTCCCGCTCGGGTCGGTCAGGGTGGCGAGCACCTCGGCGACGCCGTGGCCGGTACCGGCGGCGGTCACGGTGCCACTGAGCCGGCCCCGACCGGATGGTTCACCGCCCACCCCGTCGCCGGACGGCGCGGTGCCGGCGATCGTCGGATCGGTCTGCTTCAGGGCGGCGACGGCGGCCGCCGGCTCGGGCAGCGCCTCGGCGTCCTCGGCGTCCTCGGCGGCCCGGGCCTGCACCCCCGACATCGTGCGCAGCGGAACTTCCTTGATGAGCAGCGCGAGCAGGAACGCCAGCACGAGCACCCCGGCGACCACGGCGAACGTCAGCGTCATCGACTCGGCGAAGCCGACCAGGAACGGACGCGCCAGCCGCGGATCGATGTGCTGCAGGAACGACGAGTCGTTGAGCACACCGGTGCTGTCGGTGCCGCCGCCGCTGCTCAGCGCGTGCAGCACCGGCCCGTTGGCGGGGTTGGCGTGGACGGCGGGGTCGGTCAGCGCGCTGCGGAACTCGGGCGTGCCCGCGGCGGCCCGGAACGCGTTGGCGATCTTGTCGCCGACGGTGGAGAACACGATCGAGAGGAAGACCGCGACGCCCAGGGTGCCACCGAGCTGCCGGAAGAAGGTGGCCGAGGCCGTGGCGACGCCCATGTCTCGGGCGGGCACCGCGTTCTGCACGGCGAGCACGAGGGTCTGCATGCAGCAGCCGAGACCCAGCCCGAGCATCGCCATGTAGAGGTCGAGCTCCCAGAGCGGGATGTCAACGGTGATCGTGAAGTGCATGAGCAGCATCGCGCCGATCATGAGCGCGGTACCGAGGACCGGGAAGATCTTGTACCGACCGGTGCGCGAGGTGATCTGGCCGGAGGTGATCGAAGCCAGCATGATGCCGGCGACCAGCGGCAGCATCAGAAAGCCCGACTCGGTGGGCGTCACGCCGTGCACGATCTGCAGGAACAGCGGCAGCAGCACGATGCCACCGAACATGCCCATCCCGATGACGAACCCGGCGGCGCTGGTTGTCGCGAAGACCCGGTTGCGGAACAGCCGCAGCGGCAGCAGGGCGTCCTCGCCGTAGTGCCGCTCGGCGAACACGAACGCCACCACCCCGACGATGCCGATGACGTAGCAGACGAGGGCCTTGGTGGAGTCCCAGCCCCATTCGCGACCCTGCTCCGCGACGATCAGCAGCGGCACGAGGCCGATCGCCAGCGAGACCGCGCCGGGCCAGTCGATACGGTGTGCCCGCCGGGTGTGCGGAACGTTGAGCACCTTGGCCACGACGATCAGCGCGATCGCGCCGAGCGGCACGTTGACCAGGAAGATCCAGCGCCAGCCGTCGATCCCGAGGATGCTCTGCTGGCCCGACAGCACACCGCCGATGACCGGGCCGATCACGCTGGAGGTGCCGAACACGGCGAGGATGTAGCCCTGGTACCGGGCCCGCTCCCGGGGCGGGACGATATCGCCGAGGATGGTCAGGGCCAGCGCGAACAGGCCGCCCGCGCCCAGCCCCTGCACCGCACGGAAGGCGGCGAGCGAGTACATCGACGTCGCGAACGTGCACAGTACCGAGCCGAGGATGAAGATCGAGATCGCGATCAGGAAGAACGGTTTGCGGCCGTAGATGTCCGAGAGCTTGCCGTACAGCGGGGTGCTGATCGTCCCGGTGATGAGGAACGCGGTCGTGGCCCAGGCCTGCAGGCTGAGGCCGCCGAGGTCGTCGGCGATCACGCGGATGGCGGTCGAGACGACGGTCTGGTCGAGCGCGGCGAGGAACATGCCCAGCGCGAGACCGACCAGAATCGTGACGATCTGGCGGTGGCTGAGCTCTCCCGGGCTGCGCGTCGGCGGGACCGGTGCGCGGCTCGCCACGTCGGCGGCCTCCGTGGACATCAGATTCCCCCTCCGGGCCGGCTCGCGAGCACGGCCGGTACATCGTGACGTTGGAAGTCGGCGGTGAACCGCCCGAGGAGCTCGACGAGCTGGCGACGCTGTTCGCGAGGCCAGTCGGCGATGGTCGCGGAGATGACCTCGGCCCGGTAGCGGCGGCTGTGCTCGAGCGCCGCGAGGCCCTGCTCGGTGACGGCGAGCAGGCTGGCGCGCCCGTCCTGCGGGTCGGCCCGCCGTTCGAGCAGGCCGTCCTTGACCAGGGCCGCGACCCGCCGGCTCACGGTGGACGGGTCGGCGCAGACCGCCTCGGCGACATCCACGGCGCGCTGCGGACCCTGGCTCGCCAGGCGGACCAGGACCTGGAAGCCGGCCCGGTCCATCCCGGCCGCGCCCGGATATCGGGCGGAACGCTGGACGAGCCGGATGAGCATCGCAAGCTCGCGGGCGAGCGCGTCCGCGAGCTCGAGGTCCTCAGGGGTGAGCGTCGCTTCACCCACCGTCATCACTTCCCGACTTTGCTTCATCTTTACTTTGCGTGCGTCATGCAAGAAGTTGCAGTGACCAACCATGCACCCGGTGGGCGATCACCGGCAACCCGGATCGACGGCGCCGGGGATGAGAGTCCGGCCACAGTGACGACGATCGTGCCTACGATTGCCCCATGCCCGCGCCGCCCACGACCGGGATACCGGACGTCTTCGATCCCCGGATCTTCGCCGACGGCGTCCCGCACGATGCGCTGCGCTTCCTGCGTGACCATCACCCCGTCTGCTGGCAGGACGAGCACGAGGTCGGCATCTGGCCGGCGGGCCCCGGCTTCTGGGCCGTCACGCGCTACGCCGACGTCTGGCACGTGCTGCGCAACCCGCAGGACTTCTCCTCCGCCCTGGGCGCCACCCAGATCCGCGACCCCGATCCCGCGGACCTGCCGTTCATCCGCCGGATGATCCTCAACATGGATCCGCCCGAGCAGACCCGGCTGCGCCGGTTGGTCACCGGCGCGTTCAGCCGCCGCCGGCTCGAGCGGTTCACCGAGCAGATCACCCAGCGGGCCCGCGACCTGCTCGACGCCGTTGCGGGGGCCGGGGAATGCGACCTGCCCGCCCACGTGACCGACGACTTTCCGCTGCTGAACCTGGCCGACCTGCTCGGCGTCCCGCCCGCCGACCGGCAGCTGCTGCTGGAGTGGACCAACCGGGTCATCGGGTACCAGGACCCGGAGCACGCCACCACCGCCTACGGCGCCGACGGTAAGCCGATCAACCCGCGTTCGCCGGCCGCGCTGGCCGACATGTTCGACTACGCGCAGGCGCTCGCCGAGCGCAAGCAGCGGGAGCCCGCCGACGACGTGATGACCGCGCTGGTCCACGCCGAGGTCGATGGGGAGCGGCTCACCGACGCCGAGTTGAAGATGTTCTTCTTCCTGCTCGTCATCGCGGGCAACGACACCGTGCGCAGCGCGCTGCCGGGCGGGGTGGCGGCGCTCGTCGGGCATCCGGACGTCTATGCCCGGCTGCGGGCCGACCTCACCGGGCTGCCGCTGGCCATCGAGGAGATGCTGCGCTGGCATCCACCGGTGCTGACGTTCCGCCGCACCGCCACCCGCGACCTGGTACTGGCCGGTCAGCCGATCGCGGCCGGTGACAAGGTCGTCGTCTACCACGTCTCGGCGCATCGCGACGAGCGCCGGTTCCCCCGGCCCGACGTGTTCGACCCGGCCCGGGAGCCGAACGACCATCTGGCGTTCGGTCAGGGCCCGCACCTGTGTCTGGGGGCGGCGTTCGCCCGGATGCAGATGCGGATCTTCTTCACCGAGTTCCTGACCCGGTTGCCGCAGGTCGAGCCTGCCGGGCCGGCCCGGCGGCTGACCTCGAACTTCATCAACGGGCTGAAGTCGCTGCCGCTGCGCTGGGCGGGCTGAGCCGTTCGGCCCCGGGTCGCGTCATGGAGCCATGACGGTGCCGGGACGGGGCCTGTCGTAGTCTCCCCGCACGGACGGAGGAGGCGCGGTGAGGAAGATCGGCCGGACGACGGCGGTGCTGGCGGCGGCCGGGATCCTGCTGGCGAGCTGTGCGCAGCCCGGCCAGCTCGGGATGCCGTTGCCCGAGACGACCCCGCCCGCCCCGGCCGACGCCCAGCCCGTCCCCGAGCCGGTCGGCGGAACCACCGAGCTCGCCGCGGGCACCCTGCACGACCGGCTGCGGCTGCGCACGACCGAACCCACGGCCTTCTCGGTGCGGACGGTCGTGCTGCCCCCGGGCGAATCGACCGGTTGGCATCGCCACCCCGGGACCGAGCTGTCGATCGTCAAGTCCGGGACCGTCGGCGTCGTCCGGCAGGACGCCTGCGAGCCCACCCACCACGGTCCCGGCGACGCGGTCCACGTCGACGACCGGGTCCCGCACCAGATGCGCAACGACGGCACCGAGCCGGTCGAGTTGGTCGTCGCCTATCTGCTGGTGCCGGGTGCTCCGGAGCAGACCGACGTCGCCCCCGGATGTCCGGTACCACCTTCCCCTGAACAGGGGAACCACTAGCCGTTCGGTGATCGCGACTGCCCGGTGCACTGTGGGAAAGTGAGCCGGGCATCGACGAAACGGCGGAGATGATGGGGACGAAGACGGTCGCCGGGGCCGACGGGCGGACCTGGCTGGTGCGCCGGAACATCGAGTGGTCGACCCCCGCCACCGGGGATGACTTCGAGCACGACGTGGACGGCGGCCGCGGAGCCGCGGTGATGATCCTCTCCGCGCTGTTCCTGTTCTGGGTCATCCTCATCGCATGGACCCCCGCTCAGGTGCACATCCCGTGGTGGCTCTGGGTGCTCGCGATGCTGGCGTTCGGGTTCTTCCCGGTGCGCTGGGTGCTGCGCAGGCCGTGGACGATCGTTGCCACGACCCAGGGCAGCTACGAGGACGGCCTGCCCGCCGAGCACTGGTCGGGGATGGTCCGCGGGCTCACCCGCTCGCGCGAGGAGATGCGGGTGGTGGTGCGCAGCCTGCGTACCCGTGCCACCCCGGGATACGCCGACAGCCCGCTGCAACCGGTGAACTAGTCGTGCCCGAGCTGCCGGAGATCGAGGCGCTGGCGCACCATCTACGCGAGCACGCCGCGTACCGGGCGGTCGCGCGGGTCGACGTGGCCGGCATGAGCGCGCTCAAGACCGCCGACCCGCCGATGTCCGAGCTGGTCGGACGGGTTGTCACGGGCGCGGCCCGGTACGGGAAGTTCCTCGCCGTCGAGTTCGCCGACCGGCCTGGCGCGCCGTTGCACCTGATCATCCACCTGTCCCGGGCCGGCTGGCTGCGCTGGCACGAGGTCGCGGCGGCGACACCGCCCAAACCGGGCCGCGGGCCGCTCGCGCTGCGCGTGCACCTCGACGCGGTGGGCGGGCCCGGGTTCGACCTCACCGAGGCGGGCACCCAGAAGCGGCTGTCGGTCCACCTGGTGCGCGATCCGGCGGAGGTGCCCGGTATCGCGCGGCTGGGACCGGACGCGCTGACGCTGAGCCGCGACGAGCTCGGCGGACTGCTCGCGGGCCGGTCCGAACGGATCAAGACGCTGCTCGTCGACCAGGCCACGATCGCCGGGATCGGAAACGCCTACAGCGATGAGATCCTGCACACGGCGGCGCTGTCCCCCTATGCCGGGAGCGGGCGGCTCACCGATGGGCAGATCGACGCCCTGCACAGCGCGCTGCGCGCGGTCCTCACCGACGCCGTCGAGCGGTCGGTGGGGCAGGGCGTTGCCATGTTGAAGGGGGAGAAGCGCTCCGGGCTGCGGGTGCATGCCCGCACCGGACTGCCCTGCCCGGTCTGCGGCGATACGGTGCGGGAGGTGTCCTTCGCCGACCGGGCCTTCCAGTACTGTCCCGGTTGTCAGACCGGAGGCAGACCGCTCGCCGACCGGCGCCTGTCCCGGCTGGTGAAGTGAGGGTCGGAAAGTGGGGGACCTGTTCGATTCGCCGACCGCGCTGCTGGTGCTCGTGGGCATCGTCGTCGCCATCGTCGTCGTGGTGCTGCTCCTGCAGCTGCGCAGGGCCCGGCGCAACACGTTCGCCACTCCGCTCGAACGGGCCACCTTCGCCACCCTGCACACCGTGGCGCTGGCCGCGCCCGCGCTGCGCGAGGGCCTCTCGCCGAGTTCGGCCGCGTTCGCCCTGCCCTACCTGCGGACGTTGCTGGAGACCTGCGCGCTCGCCATGACCGACGTCCGCGGTGAGCCGCTCGCCTGGGACGGTAGTGCGGACCAGCACAAACCCGACGTCGTCGCGCTCGCCGACCAGGTCATCGCCACCGGACGCCAGCAGGTCGCGTCGCATACGTCGATCTCCTGCGACCACCCGCACTGCGAGGTCCGCGGCATCGTCGTGGTTCCGCTGGAGACGGATGGGGCGATCGTCGGGACCCTCGCCGCACTGACGACCTCGACAGCGGGGCCGGTGCTGCTGCGGGCCACCGCCGAGGTCGCGCGCTACGTCTCCAGCCAGCTCGAACTCGCCGAGCTCGACGAGTCGCGCGCCCGGCTGGCCCGTGCCGAGGTCCGGGCGCTGCGCGCGCAGATCTCCCCGCACTTCGTCTACAACGCGCTGACCACCATCGCCTCGTTCATCCGCACCGATCCGATACGTGCCCGCGAGCTGCTCATCGAGTTCGCCGACTTCACCCGATACTCGTTCCGGGCGGCGGGCGAGTACACCACGCTCTCGGACGAGCTGACCAACATCGAGCGATACATCTCCCTGGAGAAGGCCCGGTTCGGCGACCGGCTCAACATCAAGCTGCAGATCGCGCCCGAGGTGCTCAACGTCGTGCTGCCGTTCCTGGCCCTGCAGCCGCTGGTGGAGAACGCCGTGCGGCACGGGCTGTCGGGCAAGCCGCACGGCGGTACGGTCACGATCACCGCGGAGAACGCAGGCGCCGAATGCGTGATCATCGTGGAGGACGATGGCGTCGGGATGGACCCGGCCCGGCTCACCGAGGACCTCGACGACGCCCACCTCTCCGGCGCGCACGTCGGCCTCGGCAACGTCGACGACCGGATGCGGTCGGCCTTCGGCGACGACTTCGGATTGGTCGTGGACACCAACATCGGGGCCGGTATGAAGATCACGCTACGGGTGCCGAAGTTCCGCGCGGGCATCCGTGTGTGAGCCGCTGACGCGTACCGTGGCGCCATGGACTCTTTCCGCATCCCGGACCGGCTGGTTTCCCACCTACCGGGGCGGTTCGGGGAGCGCGCGGACCGGCGTGTGGTGTCGCTCGTCCGGCTGCACGGAGTGATCACCCCGGCGGCCACCCCGGTGCCCCGGACAGTGATCAACATTGCGTCCCTCGACAGGGTCCTGGAGCGCGCCTTCGCCCCCGAACGGCTCGCCGCCGTCGCCCTGCAGATCAACTCGCCGGGTGGCTCAGCCACCCAGTCGGCCCTGGTCGCCGACCGGATCCGGGGGCTGGCCACCAAGCGCGACATACCGGTGCTGGCCTTCTGCGAGGACGTCGCCGCATCCGGCGGGTACTGGCTGGCGTGCGCCGCCGACGAGATCTATGCCCATGCGACGTCACTGGTCGGGTCGATCGGGGTCGTCTCCCACAGCTTCGGGCTGGAGGGCCTGTTGCAGCGGGTCGGCATCGAGCGGCGGCTCTACACAGCCGGTGAGTCGAAGTCGCGGCTCGACCCGTTCCTGCCGGAGAAGCCCGAGGACGTCGAGTGGCTGCGCGGCCTGCAGGGCGAGCTGCACGAGATGTTCCAGCACTGGGTGCTCGAGCGCCGGGGTGAGCGGCTGAAGGCCGGGGCAGACCTGTTCACCGGCGACATCTGGACCGGCCCCAAGGCCGTCGAGCTCGGCCTCATCGACGGGCTGGGGACGCCTCGGGGAGTTCTGGCCGAACGCTTCCCGGACGCGGAGATCACACCGGTCGAGGCTCGCAGGCCGCTGCTGGCCCGGCTCGGTCTCGGGGCTCCCGCGGCGGTGTCGGCACCGCTGGATGTGCTGGTCGGAGCCATGGAGGCAGCGGACGTTCGGGCTCACTGGGCACGATACGGTTTGTAGCTAACCGTGACGGTTCGGATTCGTTCGGTACCGGAATGTGGTTGTGCCCTGGCACTCGGCCCGATTCACCGTCACCATAGTCGATGAGGCGAGGTGATCGTTCCGATCGCCCGCCGGAGCGCCGGACTCGGCAGGATGAGGAGATCGTGGACAGTAACGACAGCTCCGGTGGCCTGGTCGTCCTGGCGGTGGACGACGAGGAGCCGGCTCTCGAAGAACTGGCCTTCCTGCTCGCCGAGGACCCCCGCGTCGGCACGGTGCTCAAGGCCTCCGACGCGACCGAGGCGTTGCGGATCCTCAACAGTAGACAAAGCGCGCGCGAGGCCCCCCCGGTCCCCGGGCGGGGCGGGCCCCCGCACCCGGCGACCGGCACCAGGCTGGCCGAACGCACCGACGTGGACGTCGTCTTTCTCGACATCCGGATGCCCGGCCTCGACGGTCTCGAGCTCGCCAGGGTCTTCTCATCGATGGTCACTCCGCCCGCGGTCGTGTTCGTCACCGCGCACGACGACCGGGCCGTCGACGCTTACGAGGTCGGCGCCGTCGACTATCTGCTCAAGCCGCTGCGTTCGGAGCGGCTGGCCGCCTCGCTCGACCGTATCCTCGCCAGCCGAACCGTTCCCACCGCCGAACCGGCGCAACCCGAGAGCAGCGAGGACGAGGTCATCCCCGTCGAGCTGGCGGGCACCACCAAGCTGGTGCCGCGGTCAGCGGTGCGCTACGTCGAGGCCCAGGGCGACTACGCTCGGCTGCACACGCACGACGGCAGTCACCTGGTCCGCATTCCGCTCTCGGTGCTCGAGGACCGCTGGCGTGACGCCGGGTTCGTCCGGATCCATCGCTCGTTCCTGGTGGCGTTGCCGCTGGTCACCGAGCTGCGGCTGGCGGGTTCCGGCTACGTGGTGCGGGTCGGTTCGGGCCCGGACACCGCCGAGCTCCCGGTCAGCCGACGGCACACCCGTGAGCTGAAGGACCGCCTGGTGCGCGCGACGAAACAGGCGTGGAGCCAGCGGTGAGCACCGACACCGACGGCGCGGTGCCGTCGGTGTCGTCCGGAGCGGGACACCACCCGGCCGGTCAGCGGCCGGGCCCGGCGGCCCGGCCGCTGACCCTGGTGTCCGCGGCCGCCGATCGCCTCGACCCGGCCGAGCGCGACCCGGCCGAGCAGGACCCGGCCGAGCACGACCTGGCCGAGCAGGACCCGGCCGAGCGCGACCCGGCCGAGCGCGACCTGGCCGAGCAGGACCCGGCCGAGCAGGATGTGTCGCCCAGCGAGCCGACCTCCGGGCCGCTCTGGCTGCAGGCCGAGATTCGGCGGCGGATGGAGGCCAACCGCTCGACGGGCGGGGGGCGGCACGCGCGCCGCGAGGGGGTGGACCGCCCGGGCATCGAGGACTACCTGGGGCGCGACGAGGAGCCCGGAGCGGCCACGAGTCGTCCCGCCCCGCCCGCCGACCCAGACCGGCCCACCGCTGACCTCACCGACCGCCATGATCCCGCCGTCCCCGCCCGGGTCCGCGTCGTGCTCTCCGAACGGAAGGCCAGCGTCGCCCGCTCGGTGCGCACCGTGGTCGATGTGCAGGAGCTGACGCCGGTCGGCGACCTGCTGCGCACCAACCTCATCGGCAACCAGCTCAACGCGGCGCTGCGGGTCGCGGCGGTCGCCGGCGTCGTGCTCGCGGTGCTACCTGTCACCTTCGCGGTGTTCCCGGAGCTGGGGCGGATGAGCGTCCTCGGGTTCCGGCTGCCGTGGCTGCTGCTCGGTCTGCTCGTCTATCCGTTCCTGCTCGGCCTGGGCTGGTGGTACACCCGCTCCGCGGAGAAGGTCGAGCAGGAGTTCGCCGACCACGTGCAGGACTGAGGGGCAGTTGAGCACATCAGCACTCATCGCTCTGACCGCGATCGCGTTCGTCGGGGTCACCTCGGCCGTCATCGGCTCGATCGGGGTGCGGATCGCCCGCAGCACCTCGGACTTCCTGGTCGCGTCCCGCACCGTGGGCCCCGTCGCGAACGCCAGCGCGATCTCGGGGGAGTACCTGTCCGCCGCGATGTTCCTCGGCATCGCCGGGCTGATCCTGCGAGAGGGCACCGATGCGCTCTGGTACCCGATCGCCTTCACCGCCGGCTACCTGGCGCTGCTGCTGTTCGTCGCCGCGCCGCTGCGCCGTTCGGGGGCCTACACGGTGCCCGACTTCGCCGAGGTCCGACTCGGCTCCGCCGGGCTGCGTCAGGTGTGCACGGTGTTCGTGCTGCTCATCGGATGGCTCTACCTCCTTCCCCAGCTGCAGGGCGCTGGGCTGGCCCTGACCACGCTGACGGGGCTGCCGAGCTGGATCGGAGTCGCCGGGGCCGGGATCGTCGTCGTGCTGACCGTGGTCGGTGGCGGGATGCGGTCGATCACGTTCGTGCAGGCGTTCCAGTACTGGCTCAAGCTGACCTCGGCGGCGGTGCCGGTCCTGATCATCGGCGGGCTGTTCCTGTCCGACTCGCGCAGCTTCGACCGGCCGTCGGCGCCGCAGTTCCCGGTGGACACCACGGTGCGCATCCACACCGATGTCGTGCTGCAGGTCGCCGGCCCGGTGACCGTGGAGGCCACCGGGGAGGTCGACGGCCGCGCGGTCGACGGGCCGGTGCACTGGGATCCGGGCGAGCATGTCATCCGGGAGGGCAGCTCGCTGCATTTCGCGTCCGGGACCGAGGTGCCGACCCCGGCGGGCTCACCGGTCACCGACCAGGACTGGCTCAGCCCGATGTCGGGCACGGCGCCGAACCAGCTACTGGAGATCTACTCGATCCTGATCGCCGGGTTTCTCGGCACCATGGGGCTGCCGCACATCCTGGTCCGCTTCTACACCAACCCCGACGGTGAGGCCGCCCGCCGCACGACTGTGCTCGTCCTGGCAATGATCGGCGGGCTCTACCTGCTCGTGACCCAGCTCGGCGCGCTCACCCGGATCTACACCCCGCAACTGCTGGTCACCGGCCAGACCGACGCTGCGGTGTTGCTGCTACCGACCGCCGCCCTCGGTGCAGGCTGGTTCGGCTGGATGATCAGCGGCCTGGTCGCGGCGGGTGTCGCGGCGGCGTTCCTGGCCACCTCGTCGGGGCTGGTCGTCAGCCTCGCCGGGGTGTTGTTCACCGATGTGCTGAAGGGGCGGCTGCGCGACTTCCGGATCGCCGCCGTGATCTCCTCGATCCTGCCCATCGTGCTGGCCCTCACGGTCACCCGCCTGGACTTCGCGTTGACCGTTCCGCTGGTGTTCGCCGTGGCCGCCTCCACGTTCTGCCCGTTGCTGGTGCTGGGCATCTGGTGGCGAGGTCTGACGCCTACCGGAGCGATCGCCGGCGTCCTGACCGGTGGCTGTCTCTCGGCGGGCGGGGTCATGGCGAGCCTGTTCGCGGTCGCGCCGCCGGGTCTGCTCGGGATGCTGCTGCAGCGGCCTGCCGCGGTCACGGTGCCCGCCGCGTTCCTGACGATGATCGTGGTCAGCCTGCTGACCCGCTCCGGGGTGCCGGCCGACGTCGACCGGACGCTGCTGCGGCTGCACGCCCCGGAGCGACTCGGCCTGACCACCGCCAAGTTCGACGCGCACGACGATCGGTGACCGCCGCCCGCTCGCCGATCGGACCCGTTCGCTCACCCGGCCATGACGTCACCCGTGCGAGGATTTCGCCATGACCACTCCCGCCGTCCCGGCCGTCGCGGCGGCCGAGCTGCCCGCGGATGCCGCCCTGCTGGATGTCCGGGAGGCCGACGAATGGACGGCCGGGCATGCACCGACCGCCCGGCACCTGCCGATGTCGCAGCTGACCGCCAGGCTCGACGAGCTCCCCGACTCCGATCCGCTCTATGTCGTCTGCCGCTCCGGCGGCCGGTCCGCCCGTGTCGTCGCCTACCTGGCCGCCCAGGGCTATCCGGCCGTCAACGTCGACGGCGGGATGAAAGCGTGGGCCGGTCTGGGCCGGCAGATCGTGGCCGAGGGCGGCCGCGATCCGGAGATCATCTAGCGGCTCCCGGTGCCCGCCGTGCCCGCCCACCGACCGAAGCCGCTGACCTGCTCGCGGTGCGGGCGCCAGTCCTCGCCGGAGGCCGGGCCGTTCTGCCCGTACTGCGGGCGGTACCTGGCCGCCCTGCGTTGGGTGGCCGAGCCACCGCCGTCCGTCTCGCAGACACCGGCGCCGCCGCGGGCCCGGCTCCCGTACCCCGGGCCGCCGCGGTACGGGGTGCCGCCGCGGTGGGGGCTCCCGGCGCGCCCGTGGGGCGGTCCCGAGCGCTCGGCCCGGCCCAGCGTGGTCGTGGCGGTCCGATCGACCGCACAGGCCGCGACGATGCTGCTGTGGGTGACGGCGGTCATCGCGACGGTCGCGGCGGGTGCCGAGGCGTGGCGCTACGGGCTGCTGCTGGCGAGCCGCTCGGGGGCGCTGGCGGCAGGTACGGTCGCCGCGTCGGACATGGCGGTCGCCGGGGCGGGCTGGTTCGCCACCGTGCTCGGCCTGCTCGCCGGGGCCCTGGTCGTGCGCTGGTCGGTCCAGGCGCAGCAGGCGGCCGCCGCACGCGGTGGGCGCCTGCCGTCCCGCTCGGCGCGCGCGGTGGTGCTGGGCTGGGTGATCCCCGGGGTGAACCTGTCGGTGCCCGGCTCGGTGCTCGCCGAGATCGAACACGGTGCCCTCGACCGGCCGGTCGAGGGGCGGCCCCGGCCCTCCTGGCTGGTGCTGCTCTGGTGGGTGCTGTGGGTGACCGGCCTGCTGCTGGCCGCCGTCGTGCTGGCCTGGTCGTTTCGCTCCGGGGTGCAGGCGATGGCCGACGGCGTCGTGCTGCACGCCGTGCTCGACCTGGTCGCGGCGGCCACCGCCGTCGTCACCGCGCTGGTGGTGCAGCGGCTGACCCGGCTGCTCGGACCGCCGCGTGCGGTGCGTCGCGAGGTGCTGGTCGCGGTGCATCCACCGGCCACCCGGCGCTCCCGGCCGAGGAACCCGCTACGGTCGGCGTCCTGATGGCCAAGAAGACACGCAACCGGGCGTCGGTACCCGGTGAGAACCCCCGCCGTCCCTGCCCCTGTGGGTCGGGCAAGCGCTACAAGGCCTGCCACGGCAGCGGCGACGACGTGATCGTCACGCGTCCGTTCGCGGGGCTGGCCGCCGAACCCGACCTGGTGGCCATGCGCGAGTTCCTGCCCTCGGCCGTCGCACCGCTGCCGCTGCGCGAAGCGCCCGACGTCCCGGTCCTGCTCGCCACCGTGCTGCCCGGGGCGTCCGCGGCCCTGGTCCGGCCCGGCGGCGAGATCCTGCTCGCGATGCAGATGCAGACCCGCTCCGGCGACCTGTCCGCCGACCTGGCCAGGGCGTTGCGGTGGGCGCGTTCCGCGACGCCGGGGACCGCGCTGTCGGTGGTGGGGCCGGGTATCGGGGACGGCGACCCGGTGCGGCTGCAGGACATCCTCGATCCGGACGCGCCGCTGGCGCTCACGGTGCACCAGGACTTCGGATGGTGGCTCGACGACAGCGCCGGCGCGCCCGGTCCGGAGATCCAGGCGACGCTGGAGCGGGCCAACTCGGTGATCATGCCGACAGAGCCGGTCGTCGCCGCGGGCGTGCGGGCCGCGTACTGGGTCGACACCGGCACCAAGGCGCATCTGCGCTGGGTGCGCCCCGAGCCGGAGGAGGCGCTGATGGCCGCGCTGGCCCGGCTCCAGGCCCGTGGCGAGCTGGCACTCACCGAGGACACCCGCTACGCGGGCGCGTTCCGGGCACACGGCCTGGTCGTCCCGGTCTGGGATCTCGACCGTGAGCCGCATCCGAAGGAGTGGGCCGCCCCGGCCGCCGGTTTCGCCACCCGTCTCGAGGCCACCCTCGCCGGGCTCGCCGACGAGCCGTTGACCGACGCCGAGCGCCGGGCCCGCGACGCATTGCTGGGTAAGCAGATCACCCTGCGCTGATCGCCTTACGGGCGTACCAGCGCATATCCGGCAAAGGCCACGACGTCGATCAACGTGTGCGCGGCCACCAGCGCCCAGAGGCGGTTGGTGCGCTGCCAGTAGCGGCCGAACACCAGCCCCATCGCGATGTTCCCGACGAACCCGCCGAGGCCCTGGTAGAGGTGGTAGGAACCGCGCAGCACGGCGGCGGCCAGCACCGAGCGGTTCTCCGACCAGCCGAGCTGGCGCAGCCGGGTGAGCAGATAGCCGATCATGATCATCTCCTCGGCCCACCCGTTGGCCGCGGCCGCCAGGACGAGCACCGGCAGCCGCCACCAGGTGTCGTCCAGCGTCGTGGGCGCGATCGTCACGCTCACCCCGATGGCTCTGGCCAGCAGGTAGAGCCCGAGCCCGGGGACGCCGATGAGGGTGGCCAGCCCCACCGCCGCGCCGGCGTCGCGCACCGGTCTGCGGGCGTCGAGGCCGACGGCGCGCAGCGCCAGCCCACCGCGGATCAGCAGGTAGGCCCCGAGCGAGCCCCAGCCGACGAGCTGCAGGACCCGGGTGAGCTGCAGCGCGAGATCGACGAGCCCGGCCCGGGCCGCGGGCGCGTTGAGCGCCACCTGTTGCTCGTTGAGCGGGATCGGCGCCAGCAGTGCGTCCACCAGCGACAAGCCGCCGCGCAGGGCCGACAGCCCCAGGGTTACCGTCAGAACGACGAGAATTTCGGTGATGACGAGTCGCCGCAGCGCCGGGTCGTCGATCACAGGGACGGCGGCCCGCGGGGGAGCCAGCCACCTGCGGAGGCCGTCGGTCACGTTCGGTGACGTTACCGGCCAGCGTACCCTGGGCGTCGTGCGACAGCTGATCCTCTCCCCACGGTGGATCGCCTGGCACCTGCTGACGCTCGGCGCGATGGCCACCTGCGGCTGGCTGGCCGCGTGGCAGTGGGGCAAGGCCGGATCCGCGATGGGCTCGGCCCTCAATGTGGGTTACGGCCTGCAATGGCCGGTCTTCGCGGTGTTCTTCGGGTACATGTGGTGGCGGTTCCTGCGCCTTGAGGTGCGACGGCTGGAGAGCCTGGCCGGGGACGTTCCGGCGGAGATCGAGGTGCCCGAGCCGGACCTGCCCGCGCCGCGCCGGGTGGACCCGGCGTCGTCGCCGTTCGGGATCCGCAGCGCGCCCGCGCCGTCGGTCACCGAGGACGAAGACCCGGAGCTTGCCGCATACAACCGGATGCTGGCCCGGCTTGCCCAGCAGGAAGAGTGAGGAAGGTCGAGAGTGTCCGTCGCGATCGCCCTGCGCGCCTACCGGGTCGCAGCCTGGGTCACCGGTATCGGGCTGCTGTTGCTGACGTTCTATGCGATCCCGATGAAGTACCTCTTCGACGACCCACGCCCGGTCGCGGTGATCGGCATGATGCACGGCTTCCTGTACATGATCTACATCGTGTGCACGCTGATCCTCGCCGAGCGCTGTCGGTGGAAGCCGCTGCGCGCGCTGGTGGTGCTGCTCGCCGGGACGATCCCGATCGCGTCCTTCGTTGCCGAGCGCAAGGTCACCCGGCACGTTCAGGAGACCGCCCGCGCCGCGACGGCCTAGCCCCGGCCCGGTCTCGGCTATCGGCCCGTGCCGAGGCCCCGGAACGGGCAGCCCACCAGCAGCCCGAACTGCCGCCGCAGCTGGTCGGCGGTGCTGGCCGGCTGCGGCCATGCGATCCGGACGTCGTGGTCGTCGGTCGGGGTTTCGACCCGCAGCCGGAGCCCGCAGCGGTCCACCCCGAGGGGACGAACCCGCGCGCCCGCGAGGGAGCGCAGTGCGGGCGGCAGATGCCGGGCCAGCGCCAGGAACGTCTCGGGGTGGGACTCCTCCAGGTGGCGCAGCCAGTCCCGCTCCAGCCGGCAGAACGGGTCCGGCTGCGCCGCGGCGAGCTCGACGGGGGTGAGCGCCGCGGTGCCCTCGGCGTCGGAGAGCACGGCGGAGTTGGGGTCGAGCCGCACGAGCGTGGCCCCGCGGCCCAGGTCCAGCAGCCGGGGGTCCGGGTGGATCTCGGCGACGGTCAGCGCGGACCGGCGCGCGGCGGCCGGGTCCGGGATGCGCAGCCAGCCGCTGATCCACAGCAGCCCACGCACCGGTTCCCGCAGGTCGACCGGCGCCCGATCGGTGATCTCGAGCATCGCCGGAAGCTCTCCGCGGGCGGCACCGCGGATGTGTTCGAGGAAGGGGACGTGGTCGTCGAGCAGTAGCGTCGCGGAGCCGTCGGCCGCCACATGGTGCACTGCCACGGCGACCGGTGCGGGTGTTCCGGTGCCGACGATCGAGACGCCGTCACTTCGGGCCGCGAGGCTGCGGGCGCGCTCTGCGGCCGTGGGTGCCTGCGGGCGTCGGATCCGGGTGGTTCCCAACGGTGCACCTCCAAATTAGGTGAGGCTAAGTTATCTTTCCGGTCCGGTCCTGTCCAGGACGGAGCCGCCCGGACTTACCCGATGTGAGATGGAGGTAAGCGACCGGTTAGCGTCTCGTCCCGTGACGACGGAGCCTTCGGAACGTTCAGCCGGGCCCTGGTCGATCCCTCCGCTGTTCGCTGAACTGGTCGACGACATCGGCCTGCTGCTGCCCCGGATGCTCACCCCGGGGATCGATGCGGTGGTCGCTCGCTACCTCTCGGCCCGGGACGGCCGATACGGCGGCATCGTCGGCCAGCTGGTGTGCCCGGTCTCGCGACTGTCCGCGTTGGTCGCCGAGCTCGCCCGATCGGCGCCGAACCGTCCCGTCGACCTCTCGCTCGTCGTCGACACCGGGCTCGGGGCGGTACCCAAAGCCCTGTCCATGGTGTTGTCCCGGTCCAGCCTGCTGACCCCGCGCACCGTGGAGACGGCCGCGCCCCCCGACGTCGACGGGGTCTGGCTCGAACGGGTCTCGGAGTTCGTCCCCGAGGACGTCGTCCCGGTCGTCGAGCCGCGGCGGCCGCTGAGCGGCGACCCCGCCGAGATCGACGGGTGGCTCGACGCGGTGCGTCGGGTGGCCGAGAACGGCTGCGCCCCCAAGCTGCGCTGCGGTGGGCCCCGCCCGTCCGACATCCCGAGCGTCCCGGAGGTGGGGCGGTTCATCCAGGTTGTGGTCGAGGCCGGATGCGGGTTCACCGTTCTCGGGGTGAGCCAGGTCGTGCGTCGGGCCGAGGAAGACGGTGCTGAGCACGGGATCGTGAACCTGCTCGTCGCGGTCGCCCGGGCCCTGCGCTCGGGTGATGTCGTCGACGCCCTGCGCTGCACCGATGGCGAGTCGCTGGCCCAGGAGCTCGCGGGCCTGTCCGAGCGGACGGTCCGCGGGGTGCGCGGGCTCCTCTCGCGGTGCGGCACCGACCTGGAGCCGGCACCCGCGGACGCCTTCGCCGGACTCGGCCTGCTTGCCTGACGCACCGAGCGCATGTCGGTTCCACCACCCCGGCTAGAGTCGCCAGGCGTGGCCAAACTGGCGTTTCTCGGTCCGCCCGGGACCTTCACCGAGCAGGCGCTGCGGTCGCTGCCCGAGTCACGCGACGCCGAGCTCATGCCGTGCGCAGGCAATCCAGCGGTGCTGGCGGCCATCCGCGAAGGCAGGGCCGACGCCGGATGCGTGCCCATCGAGAACAGCGTCGAGGGCGCCGTACCGCCCGTGCTCGACGGGCTGGTCGAGGACCCCCCGCTGGTGATCGTGCGGGAGACGCTGCTCGCCGTGCGATTCGCCCTGCTCGTGCGGGCCGGGACGACCGCCGCCGACATCGGCACCGTCGCCTCACATCCGCACGGCATCGCCCAGACCCGAGGCTGGATCGCCCGCACGTTTCCCGACGCGGAGATCGTGCTGTCCACCTCGACCTCGGAGGCCGCGGCGCAGGTCGCTCGCGGCGAGGTCGATGCCGCCGTGTCCGCGCCGGTCGCCGCCGAGCAGCACGGCCTCGAGGTGTTCGCCGGCGACATCGCCGACAATCCCGGCGCCGTCACCCGGTTCGTGCTGGTGGCCCCGCCCGGCCCCCCGCCCCCGCGCACCGGGCACGACCGCACGACGCTGGCCGCGACCACGGAGAACCGGCCGGGCTCACTGCTCGGGTTGCTGACCGAGCTCGCGGTGCGCGGTATCGACCTGACCCGCATCGAGTCGCGGCCGATCAAGGACCGGCATGCGGAGTACTGGTTCCACCTCGACTGCGGCGGACATGTCGCCGAGCCCGCAATGGGAGAGGCCCTCGCCGCGCTCCACCGGCGGTGCACCGAGGTGCGTTTCCTCGGCTCCTATCCGCGCGCCGCGGGTTCGGCGGGTCCGGCGGTGGGATCGGGAGCGCCCGCGGTTCCGTTGAGCGTGGCGGGCGAGGCGGAGTTCGCCGCGGCGGAGGCATGGCTGGCGGCGTTGCGGACCGGGGGCTGTGCATGAGCGACAAGCTGGACACGGGGGTTGACGGGCTGCGGCTGGTGCTGGTGCGCCATGGCCAGACCGATGCCAACGTGCGCCGCGAGCTGGACACCGTTCCGCCCGGTTCGCCGCTCAACGCGCTGGGGCTGCAGCAGGCCGCGTCGGTCGCCAAGGTGCTCGCGGACTGGCCGGTACGGGCGGTCTACGCCTCACGCGCCATCCGGGCCCAGCAGACCGCGGCGCCGGTGGCCGCGGCGCACCGACTCGGGGTGAGCGTCCTGGACGGGGTGCACGAGGTGTTCGTCGGCGAGCTGGAGGGGCGTTCGGACGAACTGGCCCGCACCGCGTTCGACGAGGTCTATGACGCATGGTGGGGTGGCGACCTGGACCGCCGGCTGCCCGGCGGGGAGTCCGCGCTCGACCTGCGGGGCCGGTTTCTGCCCGCGGTCGAATGGATCGCGGCCCGCAACAACGGGGAGTGCGGGGCGGTGGTGCTGGTCAGCCACGGCGCCGCCATCCGGCTCGCGGCTGCGGCGCTGCTCGGCGAGACGGCCGAGACGCAGTACGTGCCGAACACCGGACGGGTCGTGCTGGCCCATGACCACGGCTCACCCACCGGCTGGAGCCTGTCGCACTGGGACAGCGGACCGCCGCTGAGCGGTGACGTCACCGCCGGTGCAACCCCGGCCTGAACCCGCGGACTCCGCCGCCCAGGCCACCGGCGCGTGATGGAGCCGTGGTGCGGTGGGTCAGGGGCGGCCTGCGCGGAAGCGACGGGTTCTCAGCCCCAGCCGAGGCGGTGCAGGGTCTCCTCGTCGATCCCGAAGTGGTGGGCCACCTCGTGCACCACTGTGATCGCAACCTCCTCGACCACCGAATCCTCGTCGGGGCAGATGTCCAGGATCGCGTCCTGGTAGATCGTGATCCGGTCGGGTAGTACGCCGCCGTAGGAGCTCGTGCGTTCGGTGAGCGCGATGCCCTCGTAGAGGCCGAGCAGGCCCGGGTCGTGCTCGTTACGGTCCGCAACGAGCACGACCACGTTGTCCATCGCCGCGGTGAGCGTGGCCGGGATCGAGTCCAGGGCGTCGGACACCAGTTCCTCGAACCGGTGACGCGACATCGAGATCCCCATCCCGCGAGTCTGGCCGATCTCAGCTGGCTCCGCGCACCGGCACCCCCGGAACCGGCTCGGGAAGCGCCGACGTCGCGAGCGGGTTGGACGACGGCTGTGACGCCGGTGGACTGGAGGGACCGGGGGGCGCCGGGGTCGGCTCGACCGTGGGCTCGACCGGTGCCGGCGCGGTGGACGCGGGGACACCGGGCTGCGGGGTGTTCGTCGCGGGCGGTGCCGGCTCCTCACCGACGGTCACGTCGCCCTTGACCGGCCCGGTGACCGGGGCGAAGCCGCTGCGGTCGGGCAGGAGCGCGGCCAGGTTGCAGTTGACGCGCCGGGTACCGGCCTTCCAGGACTCCTCGGTGAGGTTGTCCCAGTAGACGGTCAGCTTCTTCTTGCTGATCACCTCGGGGCTGCCCGCGTACTCGCCCGCGATCCGGGTGCACGCGGGCTGCAGGAACGCGTCCTGATCTGCGACGGTCGGAAACGCGTCGGGGAACTTCGTCGAGAGGTCGACGATGCCCACCGTCTCCACCGCGTGCGGCCCGGCGCACGAGACCGGATCGCCGATGGTGCGCCCGTCGATGGCCAGGCAGGTGCCCGGCTCGTGCACCGCGGACTGGTCCTGGGCGGCGACCTTGCCGGTGATCGGATACAGCGCCCCCGAACGCGACGCACTCTGGAGCCCGCACCGCAGCTCGCGGTCGCCGTCGGCCCACTTGCTGGGGGCCGGTTTCAGCGCGCCGACCCGGAACCGGCCGGTGGGGTCGTACCGTCCGTCGAGATAGCTGAGCACGACCGGGGTGCACTGTTCGTTGACGAGCGCACGCCAGCCGCCCGCGTCGGGCAGCGTGGTCTGGGTGGCCAGCTGCACCGTTCCGGCCTGCTCGAACAGATGCGGCTGGGCGCAGTCGACGACCGTGGTGTCGGCGGCGTCCGGCCGGTTCCAGTTCAGGCAGGTGCCCGGCGTGGTGGGGGGCGGCGGGATCTCGGCCAGTCGCTCCGCCTCCGTCGGTTCCGGGACCGGCAGGGCGGCGAACGAGCCGAGCACCGGCACCGTTGTGTTGCCGAAGCGGTCCAGCGTCGCGACGCAGAGCATGATCAACGCTCCGGTCAGTACGCCGACGACGATGCGGCGGGCAGGGTGAACGGGAGTACGTCGCGGTCCGCCGGGCGCCGGGAGGGAGCGCAGCGCCTGGGGACCGTCACCGGGGGAGCGGCCGGGAGCAGCTGGGGGGCGCTGTCTCTCCGGCGCGGCGAACAGGTTGGCCATGGCGATTGTCATCATGCCGTTACCTCGAACGAGGTCCGTCGGTGGTGGCGGTTCCGGCGGCCATCGGTCGCTCCGGTGCTGCGAGCGACCTCCGTTTCGTCGCGTCCACCCGGGCTGTAGCGTGCGCGCCTGGGGGTGAGCGATGAGCGAGAGCGACGAGCGCAACGGCCCGGGTGGCGAGCTGCCGTCCGACCGACCGCAGGACCAGCCCGAGCGCCCCGGCCGGATGCGCTTCCAGGACGAGACCACCGTCCCCCGTGAACCCACGCTCGCCGAACGCCGGGCGCGCCAGCAGGCCGAGCGCCGCGCCCGCGAGGAGGCCGCCGCCAAGCTCGCCGCGGACACGGCGAGTCGCACGAAGCGCAAGCGCGTCCTCATCGGTACCGGGGTGACGGTGGGCGTGGTCGCGCTCATCGCCGTCGGCTACTCCGTGGCGAACTCGGGGCGCAGCGTCGAGGCGCGCTGCGTCGACGAGAACAATGTCGTCGTCGACGACAGCAACTGCGTGACACCCGCGTCGAGCACCACCTATCACTCCGGCGGCGGATTCTTCCCGATCTTCATCGGCGCCGGCGGCCGGCAGTACCACTACAACTACGGAGGCACCGGCAGCATCGGCCAGGTGGCGAGCGGCGGCAGCACCGCGCAGCCGAGGAACGCGACGGTGAAGACACCGTCCGGGAAGACCATCTCGCGTGGCGGCCTCGGGGTCTCCAGCGGCGGATCGAAGAGCGGGTCGTAGATGCGTCGCGAGACCGGGGCCCCGCGCCCGGACTGGGAGAAGCGGGTCGCCGAGCAGGGCATGGTGTACGGGACGCCGGGGCGCGGGGTCGGTGGCGCCGCCCGACCGTACTGGGACGAGTCGGTGCACTACGTCTTCGAGATGGACGAGGTCCTCTCGCTCGAGGCCGACGTGGAGTTGCTGCACTCGATGTGCCTCGAGGCCGTCGACCACGTCGTGACCACCGAGCGGTTCCGCGACTTCGCGCTGCCCGAATGGTCCTGGCAGAAGATCGCGGACTCGTGGCGCCGCCACGACCCGCACATCTACGGGCGTTTCGACCTGCGCTACGACGGCGGCGGCCCGGCGAAGCTGCTGGAGTACAACGCCGACACGCCGACCACGCTGCTGGAGGCGTCGATCCTGCAGTGGCACTGGCTGGGGGACACCCATCCCGGCGACGACCAGTGGAACTCCCTGCACGAGAAGCTCGTCGAGCGCTGGGCGGAGATTCGGGGCGGGCTGCCGAGCTCCGAGGTGTATTTCACCTGGTCGAGCTCGGACACCACGGGCGAGGACCACCTGACCGTCGGCTACCTGCAGGAGACGGCCGCCGAGGCCGGTCTCGACACCGTCGGACTGGCCATCGAGGACATCGGCTGGGACGCCGCGCTCGACCGGTTCGTCGACCTCGAGGAAGCCCCGATGTCGACGGTGTTCAAGCTCTACCCCTGGGAGTGGGTGCTCACCGACGAGTTCGGCAAGCATGTGGTGCGCAGCCTGCCCGAGACGCTGTGGCTCGAGCCGCTGTGGAAGGCGCTGCTGTCGAACAAGGCGCTGCTCGCGGTGCTGTGGGAGATGTACCCCGGCCACCCCAACCTGCTGCCCGCCTACCTGGACGACCCCGGGCTGCTCACCGAGTACGTCCGCAAGCCGCGGCTGGGGCGGGAGGGCGCCAACATCTCGATCGTCTCGCCGGGCAGCGAGGTCGCCACCGGCGGCGTGTACGGCGAGGAAGGCTACGTCTACCAGCTGTTCGACCCGTTGCCGGAGTTCGACGGGTTCCGGCCCGCGCTCGGCGCCTGGATCGTCGGGGACACCTCGGCCGGGCTGGGCATCCGCGAGACGGTGGGGCTGGTGACCGACGACGGCGCGGCGTTCGTCCCGCACCGCATCCCCAACTCCTGACGCTCCCCACACCTGGAGGATCACCGTGACGACCCTGCTGGCCCTCGTGCCGGGGTACTTCGCCAACGTCGGCCGCGGCGTCGGCGCGATCCTGCTGTATGCGCTGATCGGGCTGCTGCTGATGCTGCTCGGCTTCTACGCCATCGACCTGACGACGCCGGGCAAGCTCAACCGGATGGTCCGGGCCGGGCTGCCCAACTCCATCATCGTCACCGCGGCCGGCATGGTGAGCATGGCGTTCATCGTGGTGACGGCCATCTGGAGCGCCTCGGGCGCGCTCGCCGAGGGCCTGCTCGCGGCTCTGATCTTCGGCTTCGTCGGCATCGTCGCGCAGGTGGCGGCGGTCCGGCTGCTGGAGTGGGTGACCGGCATCGACATCGGGGCGGTGCTCGCGGCACCCGATGTCAAGCCGCAGGCCTTCGTCGTCGGGGCGGCGCATCTGGCGCTGGGCCTCGTCGTCGCCGTCGCCATCATCTAGCCCGCGAGTCGGGGTATTTCCGCGACCGAGTCGCTGGATTTCCGCGATCCGCAGGCACCGGCTGGCCCGCGCGGAACCACGTATCCTGGTGACATGATCGGCGGACGGCGTTAGGAGTGCAGGCACCTCGGTTGGTAGCCACGGACGTGGACGGCACCCTGCTCGACAACAACGAGCGGGTCAGTGTGCGGGCCGCGGCGGTGGTCGGCAGGCTGACGGCGGCCGGTGTCGGGTTCGTGCTGGTCACGGGGCGCCCGCCGCGGTGGATTCCGCCGGTCGTCGCGCAACTCGGAGTGGTCCGCCTCGCGGTCTGTGCGAACGGTGCCGTGCTCTACGACGCGGTCGAGGACCGGGTGCGGTGGGCCCACCAGATCCCGCCGGGAACGCTGGCCGATCTCGCCGCCGCGGCCGCCGAGGCGCTGCCGGGATGCGGGCTCGCGGTCGAGCGGGTGGGCACCGGCGCATTCGACGATGTGGCGGCGCAGTTCGTCGCCGAACCCGACTACCAGCACGCCTGGCCCAACCCGGACAACGCCAGCGTCTCGCGTTCGGAGTTGCTGGCCCGCCCCGCGGTCAAGCTGCTGATCCGGGTACCGGAGATGACCAGCGGCGAGATGGTCGCGGCGCTGCGCCCGCTGGTCGGCGACGCGGTCGATCTCACCTTCTCCAACCCCCGGGGGCTGGTCGAGGCCTCGCCGCCGGGGATCACCAAGGCGACCGGGCTGGCCGAGGTCGCACAGGAGACGCGGATCGAGAACGAGGCCGTCATCGCCTTCGGCGATATGCCCAACGACCTGGAGATGCTGCGCTGGGCCGGGCACGGGGTCGCGATGGGCAACGCTCACCCGGTGCTGTTCGACGTCGCCGACGAGGTGACCGCGTCCAACGAGGAGGACGGGCTCGCGCTGGTTCTGGAGCGTTGGTTCTGAGACCGTTCGCGGCCGCCCGGCACGGGGTCGCGAGGCGTTGACCTCTCCCGCGTAGCATCGCCCGACGGAACCCACCGACGACCGCGCCCGCCGTCGCTCGCGCAGGCGCTCAGGAGGCCCTACACCGTGGCCGAGCCCGCCGTCCGACATGGTCTCGCCGTCCCAGCCCCGTCCGGGCATCCGATTTCCGCGCCGGTCCCCGGTCCGCCGCCTCCGCCCGAAACCGACCGTGCTTTCGAGGTCCGGGCCCTCAGCGTCGTCCAGGGCGCAATGGCGCGGCCGCCGCTCGTGCGTGTCGCGCGCGGGATGTCGCTGTTCGGTGAGCATGCGGCGGGGTGGCTGGCGGTCGGGCTGCTCGGTGCGGTTGTCGACCGCCCCCGCCGCCGGGACTGGCTCACCGCCGCCGCGGGGGTGGCCGTGGCGCACGGCGCGTCGATCGCGGTCAAGCGCGTCGTCCGCCGGACCCGGCCGCAGGACCCGTCGGTGCGGGTGCTCGTCGGCACGCCCAGCAGGCTGAGCTTCCCGTCCGCGCATGCCACGTCCACCACGGCGGCGGCGATGTTGTACGGCCGGCTCCTCGGGCGCCCGCTCGTCGCTGCGCTGGTGCCCTCGATGGCGCTGTCGCGGCTGGTTCTGGGGGTGCACTACCCCAGCGACGTGGTGGTCGGCTCGGCCCTCGGCGCGATCGTCGCGCTCGGCTCGCGCCGGTTCGGCCGTCTGCGGGGGGTGTCTCGATGACCAGCACGGACGCGGCTCAGGCGGAGGCGCCGGTGCGCAGCGCCACCGGCGTGGTCGGCGGCCTGCTCAAGACGATGCGCCCGCGGCAATGGGTGAAGAACGTCCTGGTGCTGGCCGCGCCGTTCGCGGCCGGTGACCTGTTCAGCGGCAGCATCGCGGTCAAGCTCACGATCGCCTTCGCCGCGTTCTCGCTCGCGGCGTCCGGGGTGTACCTCGTCAACGACGTCAACGACGTCGAGGCCGACCGGGCGCACCCGACCAAGCGCAACCGGCCGATCGCCGCCGGCGCCGTGCCCGTGCGGCTGGCCATCGCCGTCGCGATCGTGTTGTTCCTCGGGGCGCTCGCGCTGAGCCTGCTCGCGTCGATACCGCTGCTGATCACGGTGGCGGTGTACATCGGGGTGCAGGTGGCGTACTGCCTCTGGCTCAAGCACCAGCCGGTGCTCGACATCTGCATCGTCGCGTCCGGATTCCTGCTGCGGGCGATCGCCGGGGGCGCGGCGGCGGACATCCCGCTGTCGCAGTGGTTCCTGCTCGCGGCCGGATTCGGCTCGCTGTTCATGGTGGCGGGCAAGCGCTACGCCGAGATGATGCTGGCCGAGCGGACCGGTGCGAAGATCCGCAAGTCGCTGGAGCGCTACTCGGCCTCCTACCTGCGGTTCGTGTGGGCGCTCTCGGCCACTGTGCTGATCATGACCTACGGCCTGTGGGCGTTCGAGATCCGCGAGGCGCACCACAGCTCGGTGTGGTCGGTCATCTCGATGGTGCCCTTCGTCGTCGCGGTGTTGCGGTACTCCGTCGACGTGGACGGCGGCAACGGTGGGGAGCCTGAGGAGATCGCGCTGGGCGACCGGGTGCTGCAGGTGCTGGCCGCGGTGTGGATCGGCACGCTGGTGCTGGCCGTCTACGGGTGACGGCGGGTCGTCGGTATGAGCAACACCGTCCGCGGCCGGAAGGGAACCGGGCTCCCCCGGAACCTTTCGTCCCGGCGGGCGGGTACCGCCACGCACCTCGCCCTGGGCCTGGTGACGGTCGGCCTCGCGGGCTACGCCTTCGTGGTCGTCGTCGGGCACATGTTTCCGGCCCCGTTGTACGCCGCCGAGATCGGCGCGCTGACCTCGGTGTACTTCCTCATCAATATCATCGGGCCCGGCGTCTTCTTCGCCGTCGAACAGGAGACCAGCCGGGCCGTCACCGCTGCCCGCGGCGAGGGCGGGTCGACCCGGGAGGTGGCGGTACGGACCGGCCGGATTGCTGCCGTCGTCACCGTCGTGGTCGCGGCGGTGCTGCTGTTGTTGTGGCCGCCGGTGCTGAGCCGGGTGCTCGCCGGGCACACCGGCCTTCTGTTCGCCGTGGTGGTCGCCGCTGTGGGCGCCGCGGTCATGTACTGGGTTCGGGGCATCCTCAGCGGGCAGAAGAGGCTCCGACCGTACGCGCTGACCCTCTATCTCGAGGGTGTCGCGCGGTTGCTTCCCGGTGTCGTCCTGCTGGCCTTCGCCGTGCGACAGCCGACCTGGTATGCCCTCGCCTTCGCGCTGGGCGCCCTGGTCGCGGGTCTGGCGCTGGCACCGGTCCTGAGGTTCGCCCCTGGGTCGTCGGCCCGATCCCATGTGGCCCGCGCGGGCCGTTCGGTGGCCATGCTCGTCGCGGCGGGACTGTTGATGCAGGTCATGGCCAACCTCGGGCCCGTAGTGGTGACGTTCCGCATGCCGGACACCGTGGTCGCCAGCGTGTTCGCACTCACGTTCGTCGCCGCACGGGTACCGCTGTTCCTCTTCTCACCGGTTCAGGCGCTCCTCGTCCCCGCGCTCGCCCGCGCGGTGGCGGCCCGGCGCGCCGACCTGCTCAGGCGCCATCTGGTCCGCGCGCTCGCCGCGCTGGCCGCGTTGGGTGTGGTGGGTGTCCTGCTCGCCGCGATGTTCGGTCCATGGGCGGTGCAGGTGCTGTTCAACGCGGCCGAGCGACCGCCCGCGTCGTACGTCGCGCTCCTTGCGGCCGCCACGATCTGCATGATGGCCGCGTTGACCTTCCAGGCCGCCCTCGTGGCCCTCGACGCCCAGCGGACGGTCATCGTCTCGTGGGTCGTGGGGTCCGTCGCCTTCCTCTCCGTGCTGCTCGTCTCGCCGGATCCGATCGGTGGCGCACTGGCGGCGCAGCTCCTCGGGCCGGCGGTCGTCACGATCTGGGCTGCCGTGGGCACCGCAAGGGCGGTCGGCCGGGTCCGGAGCGCGTCGGCGCAGTGAGCGCGTACGCACCGGTCGGACTGCCGCGACGGGCGCGGATACCCTCATCTCATCAGTCCCGACGACCGGAGAACCGAATGCCAATCCCGCGAGGCGTCGACGACGTATGGATCGTCGTGCCCGTCTTCAACGAGCAGACAGTGATCGGGTCGGTGGTCGAGGAAATCCTGCGC
This sequence comes from Pseudonocardia hispaniensis, assembly GCF_042658695.1. Taxonomy (NCBI): domain Bacteria; kingdom Bacillati; phylum Actinomycetota; class Actinomycetes; order Pseudonocardiales; family Pseudonocardiaceae; genus Pseudonocardia; species Pseudonocardia hispaniensis. The sequence goes on from NZ_JBHSQW010000035.1 coordinate 314,474, forward strand.
ACCTTTCCCAATGTGGTCTGCGTGGACGACGGGAGTTCGGACGGTTCGGCCGAGGCGATTGCATCCACCGGCGCACACCTGGTGCGGCACCCGATCAACCTCGGCCAGGGGGCCGCGCTGCAGACGGGCCTGACCTACGCCTGTGCCCGTTCGGGCGCGCAGTACTTCGTCACCTTCGACGCGGACGGTCAGCACCGGGTGGAGGACGCGCTCAACATGGTGGCCAAGGCCCGTTCCGGTGAGGCCGATGTGGTGCTCGGTTCCCGGTTTCTCGAAAGCGCGGCGACCGTGCTCGTGCTGAAACGGCTCGTGCTCAGGTGCATCGCCGCGCTGAGCCCCGCGTCGCGGCGGCTGAACCTCACGGATGCACACAACGGCCTGCGGGTCTTCACCCGGCCCGTCGTGGAGGAGTTCCGCATCAGCATGAACCGCATGGCGCACGCATCGGAGATCGTGTCCTACCTCTCGCGATCCTCGTGGCGCGTGGCGGAGATGCCGGTGTCCGTCCTCTACACCGACTATTCGATGAGCAAGGGCCAGTCGCTCGTGAACGGGGTGAACGTCCTGTTCGATCTGTCGGTGCGCCAACGGGGAGCGTGAAGACGTGCTCATCCAGATATTCCTGTTGATAACGATCTCCGGGCTGCTCGTCGTCTTCGTCCGCAGCCGCCATGGCGTCCGGATGCAGGCAGGCAAGCGCATCGGCCTGGTGCTGTTCGCGCTGGTGAACTTCTATGCCATCCTCCGGCCCGACGACCTGACGGCCGTCGCGAACTGGTTCGGGGTCGGGCGAGGCACGGACCTGCTGCTCTACGCGCTCGTCGTGGTGTTCCTGCTTGCGATGCTCAACACCTACCTGCGGTTCCAGGGAGTGGAGCGGCAGCTCACCGAGCTGGCCCGCACGCTCGCGATCCGCGAGGCCGAGATCGTCAACCGCGACCGCGGGCTGCTCTCCGCGTCCGACCCGGTCGTCACAGCGGTGACCGCGGGCCAGTCCGAGCACTCCCCTGCGAGGGATTCGTGAGCATCCACTTCGTGATCCCGTACTACGGCGATCCGGGGTACCTGATCGACGCGGTCGACAGCGTCCGCACGCAGACCGTCACCGACTGGGAACTCACCGTGGTGGACGACGGCTATCCCGGCAGGGTCGTCGCCGACCATCTGGCGTCGTTGGGCGACAGCCGCATCGAGTATCTCCGCAACCTCGAACGGCTCGGACCGAACGGGAACACCTACAAGTGCTCCCGGCTGGGCCGCCGCGAGCTGCTCTGCACCATGAACGCCGACGATCTGCTGGAGCCGAATTACGTCGAGATCGTGTCCGGCCACTTCCGGGACCCGTCGGTGGTGGCGGTGCAACCGGGCGTGACTGTGATCGACGAGAACGGCGGTGCCGGTGACAGCCTGGCCGACCGGGTGAAGCGGGTCATCAGCGCCCGCGCCCGTTCCCGGGGATCCATCGAAGGTGAGGCGGGTGTGCGCAGCCTGCTTGCGGGCAATTGGCTGTACACACCGTCGTTGACCTACCGGGCCGCGGCCGTGACGGACATCCCCTTCCACGAGGGCATCGACGCGATCCACGATCTCGCGTTCGTGGTCGATCTCCTGCTCGACGGCGGCAGGATTGCGATCGACCCCACACCGGCCTTCCGGTACCGGCGCCACGGCGCGAGCGACTCGTCGACGCGGGCCCGCGACGGCCGGCGCTACGACCAGGAGCAGCGGTACTTCCGGGAGATCGCCTCGCAGCTACGGCTGCGCGGCTGGACCCGGGCCGCCCGCGCGGCCGAGCTGCACGTCTTCTCCCGGCTCCACGCACTGAAGGTGGCGGTCGACATGGCAGCGGCGCGCGATTTGGCCAGCGCCCGGGCGATGGTCGGCCGGATGCTGAGCTAGTGCCGCGCGCAGATTCCGCCACAGCAGCCACCCGGCCCCGACCCGAAGGAACCCTGATGACCGATCGCCCCTTGGGCGCATCACGGGAGGCGATGGCGCCTTCGTGGAGCGCGGCCGGGACGCCTGAACCGACCCGAGCCTGGCCGTACCCGGGATGTGGTCGTCGGTGACGTGGTTGCTCACCGGGGGAGCCGGCTACATCGGCGGGCACGTGCTGCGTGCCCTGCGGGCCGGAGGCCGACAGGTCGTCGTCCTCGACGACCTGTCCACCGGTCTACGGGAGCGGGTCAGCGGTGTGCCCCTCGTCGAGGCGAGCCTCCTCGACGGGGACGACGTCCTGGCCGCGGCCATGGCCCGGCACGGGGTGACCGGGATCGTTCACCTCGCGGCCAAGAAGGCGGTCGCGGAGTCGGTCGAGCGACCCCTGTACTACTTCGAGCAGAATGTCACCGGCACCGTGGCGCTCCTGCGGGCCGCGGTGCGGACCGGCGTGCGTCACCTGCTCTACTCCTCCACCGCCGCGGTCTACGGTGCGAGCGAGGCCGGGCTGATGACCGAGGACCATCCCACCGTTCCGAGCAGCCCCTACGGGGAGAGCAAGCTCGCCGCCGAATGGCTGGTGCGACGCACCGCTGAGGCGCACGGGATGACCTGGACGGCGCTGCGCTACTTCAACGTCGCGGGCGCCGCGGAGGCCACGCTGGCGGATCGGGGGGTGTCCAACCTACTGCCGATCGTCCTGCGCAACGTCGAGCGGGGACAGGTGACCGACGTGTTCGGCGGCGACTGGCCCACCCGGGACGGGTCGTGTGTGCGCGACTACGTGCACGTGGAGGATCTCGCCGACGCCCACCGGGCGGCGGCCGATGGGCTGGAGAACGGGCTGCTGCGGGCCGGGGCGTTCAACGTCGGCCGGGGCACCGGGGTGAGCGTGCTGGAGATGCTCGCCGAGGTCGAGCGAGTGCTCGACCGTCCGGTGCCGCATCGCGTGGTCGGGCGCAGACCGGGCGATCCGGCGTCGGTCGTCGCGGACGTCTCCCGGATCGCATCCACCCTGGGATGGAAGGCCCGCTTCGGCCTGACGGACATCGTGGCCAGCGCCTGGGACGCGTGGCGGCCCGGCGCCGTGGGCTGATCCGGCGGCCGGCGTTCCGTATGCCTAGGTGGGCCGACGGGCCAGCACCGCTTGCTGACGATAGCGAGGGATCGGGACAGCCGTGGCGCGCAGACCATCCAGGTGCTGGGTTGTCTGCGGCGGGATGTGCAGCATCCGACGGACCAACCGCTCGGCCGCGGCGAGCGGGAAGACGATCTTCGTGAGGTCCTCGTCGAGGATCTCCAGGCCAGCTGAGCGGAGAACCTCGTTCACCGCCGCGGCCGACCGGTACTCGCGCAGATGCGTGGGATCGAGCACCCAGCCCGCCTGGGGGTTCCGGCGGAAGTACCACGCCCCCGGGAGCTTGACCGGTGTCTCGACATAGATCAGCCCACCCGGCTTCGCCATCTCGCGCAGCGTGCGGGCGTACGCGTGGTCGTCCGGCGCGTGTTCGATCACGTGAGTGGAGATGACGAGGTCGAACGAGCCGGGTGGGAAGGGTACGGTCGCGCCCTCGTCCAGGGCGACATGATGACCGCGGCTGCGCGCAGCCTCGGCGCGGGTGGGACTCACCTCGAACCCGGACAGCTCCCAGCTGTGGCCGAAGGCGTCGCGGAGCAAGGTCAGCAACGCGCCCTCGCCGCATCCCAGATCGAGCGCAGAGCCCGAGGACCCGGACATGGCCCGCTGCAGCAGCGGGGGTACCGCGACCTTGTCGTCGAGTTGGGGGTAGGTCCGCGCGTACTGATCCCAGTCCATGGGGGACGAGGGTAGCGGCCGGATCCGGCACCATCCTCGGTATCACCGGGAAACGCGCCGCGGCCGTGCCCAGCGCGCTGACCTTGCACTATCCGCGCGTCCACATCATGTCGCTACTCGCCTCAGTCGCCCGAGGACCCGGCCGCCGCGTCCGGCGTGATCCGAAAGATCACCACATCGGAGTTCTGGTACACGCGCTCCAGCCAGGACGCGTCGTCCAGGCCGACGAGCCCGGGCTGGCGGTGCGCCCATGGGCGCAGGAAGCTCCTGCTGAGGATGACGTAGTGGATCCCGAGCCGGCCGACGACCGCGCGCACGGCGGGATCGCGGGGGTACTGGTTGAACCGCTCGGCAAGCAGCGTGGCCTCCGGCCCCACGTTGGCCGCGTTGTAATGCCCGGCCACGGGATGCAGCCCGGTCAACGCGTACATCCACGCCGTCCCGTCGCCGCGGTCGTTGAGCACCCGTGCTCCGGGTCCGGCCATCTCGGCAAGCACATGCAGGCCGACCACCTCGTCGGGGGTGAGCGCGGGCCCGGGCGCGAAACTGACGGCCATCCGGGTCGTGTTGCGGTTGAGATACAGCCCCCCGGTGAGGACCGCGAACGCCGCGAGCACGCTGATGGCGACGGTTGCGCGCCCCGCGGTCACGAACCTTCGGGACGGGCCGGCCCGGTCGCGGCGGCGCAGCCGTCCGGCGGCCGCGACGCTCCATCGTTGGGTCTCGGCCAACCCGTTCCCGGCGATGAGGGCCAGCGCGATCGCGGCCGGTGCGATCAGGCGCCACCGGTCGTTCCACCAGAACCGGGTGATCGAGTTCGCCCAGGGTGCGTCGGAGGAGGCGGCGATCAGGAACAGCATGCCGAACGCCGCCGCCACCACCCCGATCCAGCGCAGATCACCCAGCCTGCGGTAGGTCAGCAGCCCGGCGAGGACGGCGACGACGATCCACACCTGCGGGCTGGCCGCTCCGTGGCTGAACGTGAGGAACTCGCCCAGCGCCTGTTTCGGCCCGAGATCGGCCGGCCAGTCCATGGCGTCGAGATCCCCGGCGCTGCCCAACCCAGCGGTCAGCTGCAGCACCGTCAACACGGCTGCGGCGATCCCGGCCAGGATGACCAGCGGGACATCGGACACGACCAGTCGCGGCCGGCTCCACCAGCGCTGCCCGAATGCGGGGAGCGCGAACAGGACGGCGCCGAACAGGGAAGCCGGCTGCAGGCAGATGAGGCCGGCCAGGCCGACGGCCACCAGCCCGCCGCACCGTACGCGGTCCCCGACGCCGGTCGCGTCGACGAGATCGCGGAGCAGGACGACGACCAGCGGCGTCAGCGCCACGGCCGTCGCGTAGGGCAGCAGCGGCCCGCGCCAGAGCATGTCGTACAGCGCGCTGAGGCTGACCACCACGATCGCGGTACCCCCCGCGAGCACCGCCCGCCCACCGAACCGGCGGATCAACACGACCAGCGCGAGCGCCGTCAGACCCGGGATGAGCAGCGTGTGGGCGTTCAGGACGGCGGGGATCGACGCCCCGGTGAGCTGGTAGACCACGGCGCCGAGCAGGTGGTACGCATTCGGGTAGAAGACCGCGGTGCCCGGCTCGAACCAGTTCACCGTCGACATGCCGTAGAGGCTGCTGTCACCGGTGTCACTGAGGTAGCGGATGCCGTTCGCGTGGAAGACCGCGTCCCAGTCCTGCGGGACGGCGTTCAGGTCGCTCATCGCGCGGGCGATCACGGCACCACCCACCGCGGCCGCCACGGTGAGTACCCCGGCTACCCCGAGATGGGCCGCGGTCGACCAGGCAACCAGGGCAGAACCCGGAGCCCGTGACCTCCGCAGTCTCGTCCCGACGGCCGCGAGCACCAGCACCGCGGTCACCGCGAGATAGGTCGCGGCCGACCACGGAACTCCGGCGAGGGCGGCCAGCGGTCCCAGGAAGCCGGCCACGCCGTACGTCACGAGCGGGGCGGACCCGATGAGCGTCCACCCCCGGGCGCCCAGCGCGTGCGCCAGCGCGAGCCCGGGCACCCACAGGATGCCGAGGTACACGAACACGACCCACGCAGCATGCGCGAGCTGCGCTGAGACCACGACACCACCAGACGTCCGAACGGGAGGTACTGCGCCCGCAGCATAGCGAGCGGGTGGACCTCGGCCCCGGACTCACCGCCGCTACCCTCGGGTGTCGTGACGTACACGGGCTTCGATCTGGTCGTGGTCGGCTCCGGTTTCTTCGGGCTGACAATCGCCGAGCGCGCCGCCACCGAACTGGACAAGAAGGTCCTGGTTCTCGACCGGCGCCCGCATATCGGCGGCAACGCCTACTCCGAGGCCGAGCCGGAGACCGGGATCGAGGTCCACCGCTACGGCGCGCATCTGTTCCACACCTCGAACACGCGCGTGTGGGAGTACGTCAATCGGTTCACCGCGTTCACCGGCTACCAGCACCGGGTGTTCGCGAGGTACCAGGGCCAGGTCTACACGTTCCCGATGAACCTGGCGCTGATCAACCAGTTCTTCGGCCGATCGCACACTCCGGACGAGGCCAGGGCGCTGATCCGGGAGCAGGCCAGCGAGATCGCCACCGCCGACGCGCAGAACCTCGAGGAGAAGGCGATCTCGCTGATCGGGCGCCCGCTGTACGAGGCGTTCGTCAAGGGGTACACCGCCAAGCAGTGGCAGACCGATCCGACCGAGCTCAGTGCGTCGATCATCACCCGGCTCCCGGTCCGCTACACCTTCGACAACCGGTATTTCAACGACACCTACGAGGGCCTGCCGGTCGACGGCTACACGGCCTGGCTGGAGCGGATGGCGCAGCACCCCGACATCGAGGTACGCCTCGGCACCGACTACTTCGACGTCCGTGACGAGCTGCCCGCGGGGATCCCGACCGTCTACACCGGGCCGCTGGACCGCTACTTCGAGTTCGCCGAGGGGGCGCTGGGCTGGCGCACCCTGGACTTCGAGCAGGAGGTGCTGCGCCACACCGGCGATTTCCAGGGCACCTCGGTCATGAACTACAACGACATCGAGGTCCCGTTCACCCGGATTCACGAGTTTCGGCATTTCCATCCGGAGCGGAACTATCCGACGGACAAGACGGTCATCGTGCGGGAGTACTCGCGGTTCGCCAAGTCCGGCGACGAGCCGTACTACCCGATCAACACCCCCGACGACCGCGCGAAGCTCGAACGCTACCGGGAACGTGCCCGTAAGGAGACCGCGGAGCAGAACGTGCTGTTCGGCGGCCGTCTCGGCACCTACAAATACCTCGACATGCACATGGCGATCGGCTCGGCACTGACGATGTTCGAGAACCGGCTGCGGCCCTTCTTCGTCGAGGGCCGGCCGCTGTCCGGGACCGAGTCGGCCGACGAGTGAGCACCCACCGCCACGATCCGATCAGCGACCACGAGGACTGAGGCACACCACCTGATGACCGACGTCGCCACCGAGACCGCCCGTCCCGCGCCGAACCCGCGGCCGGATCTCGGACAACCGCCCGCCCAGCCGCGCAGCCTGCTGCAGCGGGTGATCCTGCCTCGCCCGGCCGACCCGGTGCGGGTGCGCAGCCTCTACGTCGACGAGCGGACCGCCACCCGGCTCGCGCCGACCGAGCCGGATCCCGACGGGCTGAGCACCCCGATGGCGCTGACGGTCTCCGCCGCGAACGGCAGACGGTTGCGCGTCACCTCGCGCACCACGGCGGTCGTCCCCGAGCAGAGCGAGGTGTCCTTCGGCGCCTACTTCAACGCGTTCGCGGCCGGCTACTGGCGGCGCTGGTCGATCCTCACCGAGGTGCGGCTGCGGCTGTCGCTGGAGGGCGCCGGGCGAGTCGACGTGTACCGCACCAAGGCCGACGGCACGCAGATCTACGTCTGCGGCGAGCTGCTCGCCGAGCCCGGCCGCCACGACGTCGACCTGCCGCTCGACCTGCACCCGTTCGAGGACGGCGGCTGGTACTGGTTCGACCTCACCACCGATGACCACGAGCTCGTCGTGCGCGAGGGTGGCTGGTACGCGCCGCAGGAGGCGCCGGGCCGGGCCGCGGTGACGATCGGGATGCCGACGTTCAACCGGCCCGCCGACTGCGTTGCCACGCTCGCCGCGATCGGCGAGGACCCGGCCGTCCTCGACGTGGTGACGGCGGTGATCCTGCCCGACCAGGGTACGCGGAAGGTTCGCGACGAGGACGGCTACGAGCATGCCGCGGCCCGGCTCGGCGGCCGGTTGCGGATCATCGACCAGCCCAACCTCGGCGGATCCGGCGGCTACGCCCGGATCATGTACGAGGCGCTGTACGGTGCGGACGGGTCGGGAATCGACTGCGAGCAGATCCTGTTCATGGACGACGACATCCTGCTCGAGCCGGACTCGATCCTGCGGGCGGTCGCGTTCTCCCGGTTCGCCCGGGAGCCGATGCTCGTCGGCGGTCAGATGCTGTCGCTGCAGGTCCGCTCGCAGCTGTCCACGATGGGCGAGGTCGTCGACCGCAACGCATTCCTGTGGCGCAACGCCCCCCAGACCGAGCCGCATCACGACTTCGCCGACCAGACGCTGCGTCAGACGTCGTGGCTGCACCGCCGCGTGGATGTCGACTACAACGCCTGGTGGATGTGCCTGATCCCGCGGGTGGTCGCCGAGGATCTCGGGTTGCCGCTGCCGCTGTTCATCAAGTGGGACGACGCCGAGTACGGGCTCCGCGCCCGCTCCCGCGGCTACCGCACGGCCACCGTGCCGGGCATCGGGATCTGGCACATGTCGTTCCTGGAGAAGGACGACACCAGCGACTGGCAGGCCTACTTCCACTACCGGAACCGATTCGTCGCGGCGGCGCTGCACGGACCCGAGGACCCGAAGGCCCTGCTGCGTGACACGCTCAAGCGCACCCTGCGGCATCTGCTGCTCATGGAGTACTCGGCGGTGGCGCTGCAGGAGATGGCGCTGCGCGACTTCCTGGCCGGCCCGGAGGCGCTGTTCCCGAAGCTGCCGGTGGTGCTGGGGGAGATCCGGGCCAAGCGTGCCGAGTACGACGACGGTCGCCCGCTCGACTCCGCCACCGAGGTTCCGCTCTCGCAGCTCGACGAGATGGCCGCGCAGATGTTCCCCGAACCCCCGGTCGGCACGGTGGCGATCGCGAAGGGGCTGGTCAAGGGCGTGCTGCACAATCTGCGCCCGTCCGAACCCGCGGAGCAGACGGTGCCTCAGCGCAACGTGTCCTCGCGCCAGGCGCAGTGGTTCGTGCTGTCCCGGCTCGACTCGGCGACCGTGACCACCCCGGACGGTCGAGGCGTCACGTTCCGCCGCCGGGACCGGCAACTGTTCGTCTCGCAGCTGCGCCGGTCGATGGGGCAGCTGCGGGAGATCGGCAAGTCCTGGCCCGAGCTGCGTCGCCGCTACCGGGAGGCCCAGCCGGAGCTGACCGGCCGCGAAGGCTGGCGACAGATCTTCGAGGCCTGACGCCGTCCGCCGCCGCCCTCTCGACCACGTGATGGCTCCATAACGCGTCGAGGGGGTGGGTCCGGAGCGCACGATGGCTCCCTGACGCGGTGAACGAGCGGTCGGCAGCGACCTTATGGCTCCGTAGCGCGCGGGGCGGGCGGCTCGGCCAGGCCGTAGAGCCGGGCCCAGTTCGCCCGGCTGGTCAGCCGCGGAGCCGCCGCCCGGTAGCGCTCGGCCACGGCCGGGCCCTCCGTGGCGAGTCTGCGCAGCACCCGGGTGCCGCGTTTGGTCAGCTCCAGGGCCAGGGCGCGGTCGCGGGTGCGAATCCGGATGCCCTGCTCGGACATGTCGGTGACGACCGCGCGCTCGAAGTTCGACACATGCCACCAGTGCGCGTCGCCGGCCGGCACCATCCCGGTCCGGTGCACCGAGCGCCCGGTCGCGTGATACACGGCCCGCTTGAGCCAGGTCAGACGCTCCTTGCCGGGCGGGTTGGCCGCCCGCACCACCCGCAGGTCGCGGAAGTCGTCGTCGATCTCGGCGATCGGGTGCATCACGGTCTCGGGGTAGGACGCCCGGATCGTCCGAATCCGCGCCGCGGCGGCGGCCGAACCGTCATCCAGGATCTCCGGGCCGTCGAGGAAGTCCTCGACGGCCTGCAGCAACGTCGCCGACAGCCCGTACTGCATCCCGACCAGGTACTGGGCGAGAAGCTGCCCGACCCGGCGGCCGATCCGCTTGACGGAGAACCCGGTGTGCAGCGCCGCGGTGATCAGACCGTTGCGGATGTTGAAGTACCGGTGCCACTCGTCCCAGTCCTTCCATCCGAAGTCGGCGTGCCACACCCCGGCGCCGGGCAGCGCGACCGTCGGGAAACCGTGCGCCCGCGCCCGGTACCCGAACTCGACGTCGTCCCACTGGAAGAACAGCGGCAGCGGGTAGCCGATCGCGGCGATGATCTCCGTCGGGATCAGGCAGGACCACCAGCCGTTGTACTCGGTGTCCACCCGCCGGTCCTGCACGGTCGGCAGCTGGCGCTCGTCGAGGCCCAGCAGGTAGGCCTCCTTGAGCGCGTCGGGCATCGGTAACCCGACCAGCAGCCGCTCGGGATCGGCGTACTCCGCGCTGATGTGCAGGTGGCCGGGATGCAGTAGGTTGAGCATCTGTCCGCCGACGATCATGGGATGTGTCGTGCGGTTGGCGAACGCGGTGAGCCGGATGAGGATCTCCGGTTCGAGCAGCACGTCGTCGTCCATGAACACGACGTCAACGGGTTCGCCGCCGGCGCCCGCGACCTCGAACAGCCCTCGGGTGAACCCGCCCGCCCCGCCCAGGTTCGGCTGGCGGACATAGCGGAGCCGGCCGCCGAGCCGCGCCGCCACATCGGCGAACCGGGGCCGCGACTCGACCGGGTCGCTGCCCTGGTCGACGACGTAGATCAGATCGACGGTCGCGAGCGGTTCCGGGTCGTCGGCGAGGGCTTGCAGGGTGTTGAGGCAGTCCTCGACGCGGTTGTAGGTGCAGATGACCACGGATGCCGGGCGCACGGCCGACGGTGCCGGGACGGTCCAGCGCACGTCGGAGACGGCGAGCTCCCCGGTCTCGGTGGTGAACTCCAGCCACAGCCCGCCGCCGTCGAGGAACCGGTCGATGGGGGCGCTCAGCCGGACGGTGCTGTCCTGGGCGTCGGCCACATCGTGCGCGGCGACGATCCGCCACACCTTGTTGGTGTCCGAGGCCAGCACCCGGATCCGCCCGGATCCGTTGGCGCGCATGGAGACCTCGACATCGGTGACGTCGGTCCAGCGTTGCCAGTAGGTGGCGTGGACGCGGCCGAAGTAGGTGTTCGTGCTGACGTGGCTGCCCGGGGCCAACTCGACGCGGTGCCGCTCGCGGCGCGCCATGCCCCGTTCGACCACCGCGTAGAGGTCCTCCGGGACCAGCGCCGAGGGGCCGCAGCACAGACCGCGCTGGATGACCAGCCGGGCCGTCGGCTCGGGGGGTACCACCGGCGCTGCGGCGCCGGTGCGCGCAGGCACGTCGATCATGGCGGGCTCCATGACGTCGTGGACCTGCGTCGGGGTGGTGCCGGATGAGCCTGGCATGAGAACGGTCGTCCTCCGGTCGAGGGTGGAATCACAGACATTCTGGGTCAGACCCGCGGAGCGGGCCGCCTGGGGGCTGGGCGTTTCGTCACATGCCTACCGGATCCAGGCCCGGTATCCGGGTTCGTCCCTCGGCGTGCCAGCCCGCGATCGTGCGGTCGGTCATGGTCGGGGTCAGCGTGGTGAGCGACTGGACCGGCACCCACCGATACAGCTGCGCGGCGTCGCGGGTGGGGTCGTCCCGCAGATAGGTCGCCATCCGCTGCTCGGTGACCAGCAGCCGGGACGTCGCGAAGGGGCCTCCGTACTCGGGTGAGTAGGTGATCTTCGCCGCCGGGTCCTCGGCGGGCGGACCGACCCGCCAGGTCGCCAGACCCGCGGTGCCGGACGAGAGCGGCTCGGGCCGCAGGCACGGGAAGACGAACGCGACCGGCCAGTCGAGAATCGCAGGCGTTCCCGGGGGTAGCAGCTCGATCATCGGGGTCAGCCGCGGCACCCGGGGCAGCGAGACCACCGCCGGCGGGTCCGCCCGGGCCCCCGGCGCCGATGGGGCATCGACCACCAGACGGACGGCCGTCGCGCCGCGGGGAGCCATCAGCCGGACATCGGCCGAACTCGTCCGCGTGGGCGTCGTCACGGGTTCGTCGGCGAGGATCGTTCCGTCGGGCCGGGCCGCGAACTCGGCGTTGAGCCGGTCCCCGGGACGCATCGACCCCGACACGGTGACGACGACCGGCAGGTTCCCCGTCCGCTGCGAGTCGTCCAGACCGAACCACGGAGTGGCGCCGGTCCCGGCGACGGCGACCCCGGGCAGCACCGGGCCGCCGACATCGGCGGCGACCACCGGCAACACCGGGGCGGGCGCACCGACCGTGGGAAGCGCCCCCGCGGCCGGGTCGGTCTCCACCGAGAGATCCCGCTCCAGACCGCATGGCTGCCCGCCGAGCGTGGCCGCGGCGTCGGAGGCGAGGGTGTAGCCGTCGCGGTGCGCAAGGCTCGTCTTCGCGAAGCCGAGCACCTGCAACGCCACCACCGCGAGCAGCAGTACCAGGGCCACCGTGGCCGGGGCGGGCAACCGGCGGGGCAGCGGTACCGCCGCGGCCACCCGGCGTGCCGCCGGACCGGAGCCGGCCGCCGATCCGGCCCACGCCGACCGCGCCAGCAGCGCGACGAGCAGGACCACCCCCGCGGCCAGCCACACCACGGCCAACAACACACCGGCCAGTTGCGGCGGCATCGTGCTCCAGGTGATCTCGTACCAGCCCGAGACGTAGGGCCATGAGTTGGTCCCGGCCAGCACGAGCGCCCCGACCACCGTCAGCAGCGCGAGCCCCACGAGTACCGGCGTCGCGGTCCTGGCCCGGACCCGCAGCCCGGGCGCCGACCAGGCGACGAACCCGAGCAGCAGAACCGCGGCGCCGAGCCCGGCGACGTCGCCGAAGTGCTGGGTCCACTTCGTCGGGGTGGCGGTCATCGTCACCAGCGCCAGCCCGAACGCGACGACGAGCCTGCGCGCGGGCCCGGCGGCGATCCCGGCCCGCCCGCGTCCGGTCACCGACCAGACGACCCCGGCGGCGGCCAGCAGCGTCAGCAGTACCGGGGCGCGTCGGCCGATGGCGCCCTGGAACTCGTCCGGCTCCAGCAGCAGTTGGTAGCGCTGGTACTCCTGGTACCACGGAACACCGCCGCCGATCACGCCGCGGACGCGCACGGCCTCCAGAACCGCGGCCAAGCTCTGGTCGGCGAACATCAGCAGCACCGCGGCCGCCGGCGCCGCCACGAGCGCGACGAGCAACGGCAGCCGGTGCAGGTCGCGTCGCACGCGCAGCAGCCGCAGCAGCGGCAGGCCCGCCGCGAGCACCGGGGCGAACGCCATCAGCCCGCCCGGCGTGAGCGCGGTCGTCGCCCCGGCCAGCAGCAGACCCACCACCAGCGGCAGCACCGCGCGGGTGGCCACCGCGCGCTCCAGGGCAACGAACACGGCCAGGGACCCCAGCGCGACCCACGGCTCCGGTCGCAGTCCCAGGTTGAACGGCAGCCACCAGACGGCGAACGCGGCCGCGGCCAGCCACACTGCGGCGGACCGCACCGCGAACCGACCGAGCCGGGGCAGCACGGCGCGGGACAACACCGCCCAGCACGCCAGCCCCAGCAGGGTCGAGGGCAGCCGCATCCACAGCGTCGACGGGGAGACCTGCGCCCACCAGTGGTAGAGCTCGTAGAACCAGCTGAACGGGGCCTCCGGCGCGTTGAGCCAGCGGTAGACGTTGCCGATGAAGCCGCTGCTGTCGCGGTTGCGGACGATCCCCGCGATGTAGCCGTCGTCGACGGTGATCGGGCCGATGACCCACCACAGCCCGAGCAGCGCGGTGACCGCGAGGTCCACCGGCCGCGGTCGCCAGCCGCGTCCGAACAGCCGCACCCGCGGACGCACTGCCCGGTCGCAGCGGGCCAGCGCGACGAGCATCCCGATCAGGCCGAGCACACACAGCCCCGCCAACACCGCCTTGAGCGGGGTGATCGTGGTCTGGAAGCGGGTGTCGGCGGTCAGCTGCAGCGCCACCGCCGCGGGGTCGTCGACATCGGTGAACGCCCCGGCCACCGCGGGCCGCAGGTCGCCGTCGCGGGCGAGTACCGGGACGCCGTCGCGCAGGAGCTGGGTGCGCTCGTCGTTCGAGGTGAGGGTGAAGGTGCAGGCATCCGCCGGAACCGGAGCGACCCCGAGGGGCACCCCGGCCGTCCGCACCTGCAAGCCGGTGGAAACGACGCGCAGATCCAGGCCGGCCAGCCGCTCGGCGGCCGGATCGGTGTGCGGCGGCACGGTCGCCAGCAACAGGGTGCCCGGCGGTGCCGCGCGGATGGCCGCGCAGCTCACCGAGGCCGAGAGGCTCACCGGCTGGTAGGGCATCAGCCCGATCGCGGTGGCCCTCCCGTCGGCCGGGGTCCACGAGTAGCCCACGACGGGCTGGGTGACGGGGGCGAACGGGAAGGCCAGCGCGGCCAGCGCGGAAATCAGGCCGAGGACGAGGACCCAGAGCCGCGGTCCCGCGGTGGGTGCCGGTGTCGAGGATTCTGCGGATCCGTTTCGGTCGATGGACTCGGATGCCGGTACCCCTGACAGCACGCCGCCAGGCTATCGGCGTCTTGTCGCAGGTCTCGGGTGGCTCATCGGTTCTCGGGGACGCGCTCGGGAGGATCGCCGATCGGCCCCGTCTTCTGCCAGCCCCAGACCGTCTCGGTCCCCTCGGTGACCTCCGGTCGCCCGGTGTCCGGGGAGTAGGGGTGCAGCAGTCGCAGCTGGCCCCAGTCCCAATCCCACGCCCCGGGTAGATAGGTCGGCACCAGCTGCTGCTGCGCCGAGGCCAGGATCCACCCGAGAGGTCCACCGGTGGAGGCGGAGCTCCACTCGTCGCCAACCTTGCGCTGTTGCTGGTCGGCGAGGAGACGGTAGCCAGGTAGCTCGGCCACCCCGCGGTCGATGGCGAACGGGCGCAGGCAGGGGCTGGCGATCGGAACCGGCCAGTCCAGGGCCCCGGCCGAGCCGGCCACCAGCCGCGTCATCGGCGTCAGGCGCGGCACCCTCGGCGGCGCGACCGCGATCCAGCCCTCCGGGCCGACCGCCCGGTCCTCGGCGAGCACCCGCACCCGGTCGGCCGTGTGCGCGGGGCGTGCGGACAGGTCGAGCCGCACGTCACGCCAGGCCGACGTGCCCGCCGCCGAGCCGAGCGGATCGGTGGTCGCGGTGACGGTGCCCTCGTGGCCCGCGGGATGGATCTCGTCGACGATCTCGATGCGGTCCGGGCCGGTGCGACCGAACTCCAGGGTCAGCGACGTGCCGTTGCCGACCTGCCCGGCGATCCCGAGCACCAGCGGCGCCGCACCGCTCGTGGCCTCCCGTGGCAGCGCATACCACCCGGTCCGCAGCGTTCCCGTGGTGCCGGAGCCCGGGGCGAAGCTGCCCAGGACCGGGCCGCTGACCGGACCGGTGCCGATGACCCCGATCTCTCGGTTGCCCTGGCCGTCGGTGTCGCGCAGCGATCCCGGGCCGATGGGCGGCAGCCCGTCGGGCCGGAAGCCGTCCACGATCGGGTTCCGACCGGGATCGTGGCCGACCGGCGGGGCGGGTCGCAGCACCCCGGCCGCCGGATCGGTCTCGACGAGCAGCCGACCGGCGAGGCCACAGCGCGAGCCGGTCGGATCGCCGAGGATGTCCGCGCCCAGCGAGTAGCTGCCCGCCTGCTTCTGCATGCCCTTCGCCAGCGAGGCCATCTCGAACAGGACCATCAGACCACAGATCACAACCAGCGGTGCCGAACTGAGGCGCAGCGCCCTCGTGCGGCCATTGGGGCGGGTCCGGACCGGCCGGGGGGTCTCGGGCCCGCGCAGATGCTCGAACACCGCGATGACGAGCGCGATGGCCGCCCCGGCCAGCAGCAGGTTCACCGCGGAGTACCCGTTCACCTCGGGGGGCTTGTCGAACCACGGAACGCCCCAGTTCGACACGTAGTACCAGGCGTTGGGGCCGGTGAAGGCCAGCGCGGTGACGACGAGCACGCTCGACAGGAACGCCGCCTGGTTGCGTCGCGACCGCAGCACCTGGGTGCTCGTGGCCAGCGCCGCCAGCGCCGCCATGCCTGCCCCCAGCGCGGCGAACGCGCCGAAATGGTGGGTCCACTTCGTCGGCGTGAGGACCAGCACCGCGAAGGCGAACGCGGTGCTGCCGATCAGCCTGCGGCTCGGACCGAGCGCCGCACCGGGGATCCGCCCGCGACGCAGCATCACGACGGCGGTGACCACCGTGCACAGCATGAGGAGCAGCACCGGGAACCGGCGGGCGAGCGAGCCGTCGCGGCTGGTGGAGAACAGCAGGTCGTAGCGGGAGAGCTCGGCGAACCAGGAGAGATTGGGACCGATCCCGGTCCGGACCCTGGTCGCCTCGGCGACCGTGGCGTAGGTCTGGTCGCCGAAGATCGCGACGAGTACTACGGTCCCGGCCGCGGCGAGCGGGCCCAGTAACGCGGCCCAGCCGACGGTGCGTGCTCGTTCCCGCAGCAGCCGCAGCAGCGGGCGCGCAGAGCCGAGCAGCGGAGCCAGCGCCAGCAGCCCGGTCGGGGTCGCCGCCACCGCGAACCCTCCGGCGATGAGGGCGAGCGCAACCGGGAACAGGCGCCGGGTGGCCAGCGCGCGTTCCATCGCGCACAGCGACAGCAGTGCCGCGATCACCACGACCGGCTCGGGGCGCAGGCCGTTGTTGAACGGCAGCCAGAAGCACAGGAACACCGCGGCCGCGGCCCATCCCGCCGCGCGGCTGCGGCGGACCTGCACCCCGAGCCGCGGGAGCAGCCAGCGGCTGAGCAGCAACCAGGAGGCCACGCCCATGATGAGCGCGGGGATTCGCAGCCAGACGACGGCAGTAAAGACCCCGGACCAGAGCGAGTACAGCTCGTAGAACCAGCCGAACGGAGCCTCCGGCACGGTGAACCACCGGTAGTAGTTCCCGATGAAACCGGCTGACTCCTTGGCACGGGTGATGGTGAGGATGTAGCCGTCGTCGGTCGTCACCGCGCCGATCCCGGCCCACACCGTCAGCACCCCCACCACCGTGAGGTCGCGGAGTGCGTCGTGGCCGCGGAGCCTGCCGGGCAGCCTGCCGGTACGGGGGAGCCGTCGACCATCGCGTTCGTCGATGCGCCGCAGCGCCCAGAGGCTGCCGACGAGGGCCAGCACGGCGAGGGCGCCCGCGACGATCTTGCCGGTGGTCGCGGAGGAGTCGAACCGGTTGTCGACCTCGATCCGGACC
Organism: Pseudonocardia hispaniensis; assembly: GCF_042658695.1. Taxonomy (NCBI): domain Bacteria; kingdom Bacillati; phylum Actinomycetota; class Actinomycetes; order Pseudonocardiales; family Pseudonocardiaceae; genus Pseudonocardia; species Pseudonocardia hispaniensis. The sequence continues at coordinate 331,580 of NZ_JBHSQW010000035.1, forward strand.
GCGGTGCCTGCCACATCGTCGCGCGTGTCGTCGAGGTCGGAGTAGATCCCGATGACCTGCGGCCGGTGGTCCCCGAACTGGTTCACCACCGGGCGCCCACCGAGATTGACCACGGTCTGGTCCGCGTTCGTGCGGACGGTCAGCTGGCAGTCCTCGGGCGGGACGGCCGCCTGGTGCACCTGTTCACCGCGGTTGGTGACGGTGATCAGCCCATCTTCCACCGTGATCGTCAACCCGATCTGCGCGCCGTGGGGAGAGGCCGGTGGCGTCGTCGCGAGCAGGGTCGCAGGCGCCGCGCTGCGTGCGTCGAGGTCTCGGATCGCGGGGCAGCCGATCTCGGCGGCGAGGTGTGCCGGGCGGTAGGCGACCAGCGGGGCGGTCACCGGGGCGGTGCCGCCGGAGGCTGTCGGCCACCGCAGCTCTGCGGTGTTCTGCTGCACCGGCAGGAGAGGGAATGCGATGGCGAGGAGGGTGGCCAGCAGGCCGAGCGTCGCGGCCATCCGGCGTGGCCAGGAGTTGCTGTGAGTGGGTGCGAGCCCCGGGCGGCCGGGGCCGCGACGTCTCTCGGTGATCACCTGGTCGGACGTCAGCACGCGGCAGAGGCTAGACACGGTGGGTCGCCGCTCTGGCGAGTGATCCCCTCGTCACGGTCCGTTGCCCGCTCGTGGGATCGAGAGGCTCACCGGAACAGCGAGCCGGTGCTCTAACTGTCCGTAACGTATTGCTCCATTCAGGCGCCTATTGAGCGACGCCCGTTACGGGATGGATTCCTTGCTCGTTCTCGATCGCGTGACGACGATGGCAGCTGCCGTCTCCCCCGGTCCGGCGTCGGTGCGTTCGGGCGGCGGTGAACTGCGCGCGCTGACCGGGCTGCGGATCGTCGCCGCAGCATGGGTTGTGCTGTTCCACTTCCACTTCACGGCGCTTCCCGGGATGGCGATCCTCGTCGACGCCACCGGTCCGTTGATCACCACGGGGGCGCTGGGGGTCGACCTGTTCTTCGTGCTCAGTGGCTTCGTGATCGCCTACACGTATCTCGACCGGCTCGGGCCCGCGTTGCGGGTCGGGGCGGCGACCCAGTTCGTGTGGGCGCGGGCGCGCCGCCTGTGGCCCGCCTATGCGCTGGTGGTCAACGTGTTCGGGCTGTGGATCGGCGCACGGCTGTATTTCGGCCGCGACGATCAGATCGCGTTCCAGGCCGTCCAGCCGGAGGTCGGCTTGCGGGCCTGGGTCGAGCAGATGTTCATGGTGCAGCTGTGGGACCGCCCGTTCTTCGACGGCGCATCCTGGGTCGGGTCCACCTGGTCGATCAGCGCGGAGTGGCTTGCGTACCTGCTGTTCCCCGTCACGGCCCTGGTCTTCTACCGGCTGCGCAACCTCCCCCGGGTGGCGCTGACTCTCGGGGCGCTCCTGCTGATGGCCCCGATCGCATGGGCCTACCTGCGCGTCGGTCACCCGTACTTTCCGTGGAGTTGGCTGGTGCGGATCCTGTGCGGGTTCGGGGCCGGGGTGCTGACCCTGCTCGTCGTGCGGCGGATCGACCCGACGGCGCGGGTGCGGCGGGCCGCCTCCCGCCTCGCGACCGCGACCGCGGTGTTCATCGGTGCGGGCCTGTGCCTGGGGGAACTGCTCGGGCCGGGCCGCGGCGGCGCGGTGATCGTGCTGTTCCCGGTGCTCGTCGGCGCGCTGGCGCTGGCGGACCGCGGGGTGGCGCAGTTCCTGTCGGCGCCGCCGATGGTCTACGGCGGCCGGATCTCCTACAGCCTCTACCTCGTCCACATCCCGATCTTCGAGGTCTACTGGCTGGCCATGGCCTACCTGCCGGAGCTTCACCAGCCGACGCTCACTGCGCACCTGGTGGGTGCCGGGGTGCTGCTGGCCACCGTCCCCGTCGCGCAGTTGCTGTACCGCATGGTGGAGAACCCCTGCCGCCACCGCCCTGTGAGTGCATAACAGTGTTCTAACACTGTTATGCACTCACGGGTCGAGTTGAGCTGGGAGTGTGCGGCTGACGTGTGCGGCGCCGGGTGCCGCGTCCCGGCGGGGTGAATCCACCGTGTTCGTACCGAACGGGGCGGGTGCCGGCCCCGCCGTCAGGGGCGATGATCGAAGCATGACCGACGAACTGCTGCCGCTGAGCCTCGATGAGCTGCTGACGACCACGAGGTCGGTGCGCAAGCGTCTCGACCTGGAGCGACCCGTTCCGCTCGAAGTGATCCGCACCTGCCTTGAGGTGGCGCTGCAGGCGCCGACCGGTGGCAATGCGCAACCCTGGCACTGGATCGTCGTAACCGATCCCGGCCTGAAGAAGGCCATCGCCGGTTACTACGCGCAGTCCTACGACGCCTACCGGCGTTCCTCGCGCCATCCCAGGGCGAGGCGATTCGAGGACCCGGCGCGCAACGCCACCCAGGCCCGCGTCGCGTCGAGCGCCGACTACCTGGCCGAGCATTTGGCCGAGGTCCCGGTGCTGGTCATTGGTGCGATCGACGTCGGGGGGGAACTACCCGCGGGAAACCAGGCCGGTCTGTGGGGTTCGCTGCTGCCGGCGGCGTGGAGTTTCCAGTTGGCCGCCCGCGCCCGCGGCCTCGGCGCCGCGTGGACGACGCTGCACCTGCAGTACGAGAAACAGATCGCAGAGCTGCTCGACATCCCGCCAGGGGTGCGTCAGGGTGTGCTCCTGCCGGTCGCCTATACCAAGGGCACCGACTTCAAACCGGCCCGGCGCCAGCCCCTGGACACGGTCCTCCACCTCAATTCATGGTCTTCTGTGAGTGCGTAACAGTGTTCTAACACTGTTGCGCACTCACAGCCGTGGTGGAACTGTCCACATCTGGGTCGAGCTGTCCACAGCTGCGGAGTTGACGATCCATCTCGGTGACCCGAGGCCCGATCGTGATCCTATGCCTCGACCCCGACCCGCCCCAGAACGTGACGAGCGGTGGGCCCTTCTGCTGGCCGCTCAGCACGGCATCGTCAACGTCGCTCAACTGCGCCAGTTCGGGATCAGCCCGGACCGATGCGCCGCCCACGTTGCCGCTCGTCGCTGGCGGGGCGTGCTCCCTCGGGTCTACGCCACCTTCACCGGCCCGCTCCTGCCCGATGCGCTGATCAGCGCTGCCCTGCTCTACGGCGGACCCGCCGCGATCCTCAGCCACCGCACCGCCGCCGAGCGATGGGGCCTGCTGCCGACGTCGAGCGGTCCGGTCCACCTCACCGTGCCGTACCGCCACTCGGCGGTGTCCCAGGCCCCGCTGGTCGTCGTCCACCGTTCCCGGGCGCATCGGCACATCGTCGTGGCCACCGACCCGCCGATGACCAGCAGCGCGGACACGGCGATCGACGTGTCCGTCGCGGAGCCGACCGCACGTGCCGCCCGGCAGATGCTCACCACCATTCTGGCCACCGGCCGGGTTCGTCCAGCCACGGTGCGCCGCCGCCTGGTCGAACGACCGCCGTTGCGGTACCACAAGGCGCTGGCCGAGGCCCTCAGGCTGGTTTCCGATGGGGTGCTGTCGGTGCTGGAGGAGCGGTATGCGGTCGATGTGGAGCAGCGACATGGGCTACCCGCCGCGCGGCGACAGGCGCCGGTGATCGTGGACGGCCGCACTCTGTACGAGGACGTGGTCTACGACGAGGCCGGGGCGCCGCTCACGGTCCGCCTCGACGGCCGCATGCATCTGATCGACGAGATCGCCTTCCGGGATCGCAGACGGGACAACGCCGCCGAACTCGCCGGGCGGGCGCGGCTCGTGTTCGGCTGGCAGGAGGTGTCCGGGGACGCGTGCGGGGTCGCGGCCGAGGTCGCGGCCGTGCTCTACCGCATCGGCTGGATCGGCGTACTGAGGCCGTGTTCGCGCTGCTCAGGTGGGGCTGTGAGTGCGTAACAGTGTTCTAACACTGTTACGCACTCACAGGGCGTCCCGGGCTGTCCCGGACACTTCCCGGCGCGGCTGGGACACCCGACCCATGACCGCGGGCCGGGGCGCCAGGGAGGGTCGGCACGTACCGGATCTCCGATTCGAGGAGCGTGTCATGACCGCCACCGATTCCACTGCCAGCCTGTCCCGACCGGCGACCACCACCCCACCCATAGCCGCCGGCGGCGGCTGGGCGTGGGCCGGCGCACTCGGCGGCCTGCTCGGCGTCGCCGGGTTGATGGTCACCGGCAACCTCTACGACGTCGAGACCGGCGTCGTTGCCGACAACGCCGCGTTGGCGGCCGCCATCGCCGAACGGGCCCCGCTGGTGTGGGCGCAGCAGGCGCTCTGCGCGGTCGTCGCTACCTGCCTCGTCGTGTTCGCGGCCGGCCTGCGGCGCCACCTCGCCGCCCAGGAGCCCGCGGGCAGCCTCGTGCCGCAGGTCGCTGCGACCGGCGTCGGGCTGACCGCGGTCGCGCTGCTCGTCGGCGGCGGGATCTCCACCGAGCTGTACTGGGCCCTCACCGGTCCGCAGCCGTTCGATCCCGACACCATCGGCGCCCACGTCGCGATCTACAACACGATGGCGTGGCTGTGGGGCGGGCTGGCGCTCTCGGCGGGCGCGGTCGCGCTGGGCGGACTTCGCCGCGGCTCGGTCGGTCGACTCCTCGCGCTGTTCAGTGCGCTGATGGCGGTGCTGCTCGCTGCCACCCAGGTGCTGCCGGTGCAGTACATCGCCGTCGTTCCGGGCGCGCTCTGGCTGATCGGGATGGGCGCCGCGATGGCGCGCCGAACCACCCATTCGTGACCGGATATCGTCTGCGGCGATGAACGCAGGCGCGCGGTTCGTCCAGCGGGCGGCGCTGCCGCTGACCGGTATCACCCTCGCGATGGTCGGGATCGGGACCGGGCTGGCCCTCGCCGCGGGCGTACCCGTGATCGACCTGGTGTCCATGGTGTTCGTCGTCGCCTGCGGCATCACCGGCGGCCTCGTCCTGCGGCAGCGACCGACCAACACGGTCGGTGTCCTGCTGCTCGGCAGCGCAGCCTGCTTCGCCGCGCTCGAGGCCTGCGGGCGAGCGGCGCGGTGGCTCGAGGGCCCGCCCGCCGTCGCACTCGGCTGGCCCCAGACGTGGCTGTGGGTGCCGGCGAACGCCCTGCTCGCGGCGGTGCCGGTGTTCTTCCCCGGTGGCCGGGCCGGGCCGCGGTGGCGGTGGCCGCTCGCTGTGTTCACCGCGCTGGTCGTCGTGACCGCCCTGCTGAACGCGCTGCGACCGGGTCCGGACAACCAGCTCGGCGCGCCGGGCAGACCCAATCCGCTCGGCGTGCCGGGCCTCGCGCCGGTCGCCGACGCGTTCGGCACGGTGTTCACCCTGGGCACCGGTTTGGTGGTCGTCGCGGCCGGGATCGGGCAGGTGGCGGGGCTGCGTCGGGCCGATCCGGAGCGCCGCAGGCAGGTGGAGATACTGGCCTACGCGGTCGGACTCGCCGCGCTGGTGATCATTGCTCGGTTGGTCGCCGGGCTGACCGATGACGATCCGGACGCGATTTTCCCCCTGGGCAGCCTGCCCTGGGAACTGGCAGGTGGGGTCGCGGGCGCGCTGCTCCCCGTCGCGGTCGGTATCGCCGTCATCCGGCACCAGCTGTTCGACATCGACCGGCTCATCGGGCGCACGGTGCTGCTGGTGGTGCTCTCCGGCTGCGTGGCGGGCACCTATCTCGCGGTGGTCGCGCTCGCCGGGGCCTGGCTTGCCCCGGTGCTGGGTTCGGCGGTCGAGCTGCCCGCCGCGTTGCTCGGCGCCGGGCTTGCCGCCGTTCTGTTCGCGCCACTGCGTTCGCGGCTGCAGCGCCGCGTTGAGCGCCTGCTCTACGGTGAGCGCGGCGACCCCTACGCAGTGCTTTCGCGGTTGGGGCGACGCCTGGAACTCGTGCAGGACGCCGGCTCGTTGCAGACCGTGGCCGCAACCGTTCGCGACGCCCTGCAGCTGTCTTCGGTCGCGATCGAGGTTGACGGCGGGCAGCGCGTCGCCCTGGGCCCCGAACCCGCCGAGCCCGCCATCGTCCCGCTCGTCGCTGCGGGTGAGCGGATCGGCCGCCTCGTTCTCGGGCCGCGTCCCGGCGAGCGGACGCTCGGCCGACGGGATCTGCGGGTGCTACGCGAGCTCGCCCGGCCGATCGCGGGCGCGGCTCGCGCGGCGCGGGAGGCCGACCGCGCCGTCCGGCTCGCCGCCGACCTGCAGCGCTCGCGGGAGCGGCTGGTCATCGCCCGCGAGGAGGAGCGGCGCCGGCTGCGCCGTGATCTGCACGACGGCCTCGGGCCGGCGCTCGCTGGGTTGACGATGCGCGCCGAGGCTGCGCGCGAACTCGGTCCTGCGCAGGCCCGCGACCTGCTGGCCGAGATCGTGGCGGAGGCGCAGTCGGCTCTCGGTGACGTGCGCAGGCTCGTCGACGGTCTGCGGCCGCCGGCCCTGGACACCCTGGGGCTGACCGGCGCGGTCGAGGCGCATCTGCGCGGGCGGCCCGGCGCCACCCCCGTCGCCGTGGATGTGCCCGCCCCACTGCCCGAGCTGCCCGCCGCGGTGGAGGTGGCGGCCTACCGCATCGCTCTCGAGGCGGTGACCAACGTCGACCGGCACGCCGCAGCGCGCTCCGCATGCCTTCGGCTGGCGCTGGAGGGCGGGGCGCTCGTCGTCGAGGTGACCGACGACGGGCGCGGCGGAGCGGCCGGACGAGACGAGCGCGACGCAGGCGTCGGGCTGTCGTCGATCCGGGAGCGGGCCGCCGAGTTGGGGGGAAGCTGTACTGTGATCGACCGCGTCGGTGGCGGCACGCAGGTGCGTGCGGTACTGCCGTTGAGGCGGGCGGAGGAGAGCGAGGGTGGACCGTGTCCGGATCCTGCTCGTCGATGACCACGTGCATTTCCGGGCGGGGCTGCGCGCCCTGCTGGCGACCGCCCCGGACCTGGAGGTGTGCGGCGAGGCGGCCAGCGGTGAGGAGGCGCTGGCCGCGGTCGCGGTGCATCAGCCCGATGTGGTGTTGCTGGATCTGACCATGCCCGGCATGGGCGGCGTCGCCGCTGCCGAGCGGATCGTCGCGACCAGCCCGCACGCGCGGGTGCTCGTGCTGAGCATGTCCGACGACGACGAGTCGGTGTTCGCCGCGCTGCGTGCCGGGGCGCGCGGTTACCTCCTCAAGGGCGCGGGCCGCACCGAGATCCTGCGGTCGGTCCGCGCGGTTGCCGACGGCGAGGCGATCTTCGGGCCGAGTGTGGCCGCCCGCCTCGGGGGGTATTTCGCGGCGCCACCCGCGCAACCGGCCGCGCCGCCGTTTCCCGAGCTCACGGTCCGCGAGCGGGAGGTGCTCGACCTTGTCGCCCGCCATCTCACCAACCCGCAGATCGCCGCGCGGCTCGGCGTGAGCGGCAAGACGGTGCGCAACCACGTCTCGAACATCTTCGCCAAGCTGCAGGTCGCCGACCGGGCCGCCGCGGCCGCGCTCGCTCGCCGCTCCGGACTGGGCAGCTGATCCCGCTCTGTTTGCGCTGCTCAGGCGGGGCTGTGAGTGCATAACAGTGTTAGAACACTGTTATGCACTCACAGGGGGAGGCGGCGGGGGAGGTGGCGCACCGCGCTCATCACGAACCGTAGCGGCGCCGGCGCCCAGACCCGCTCCTTGCGCGTTCGCACCGCGTCGACCACGAGCGAGGCCACCGCATCCGGGGTGGTCGAGAACGGCGCGGGCCTGAGCCCCTCGGTCATCCTCGTGTGCACGAAGCCGGGCCGCACGACCGTCACGGTCACGCCGTGCGGGCGCAGGGCCGCCGTCAGACCGGTGTAGAACGCGTCCATGCCGGCCTTGGTGGAGCCGTAGACGAAGTTGGCTCGGCGAGGCCGCTCGCCGGCCACCGAGGACAGGGCCACGAGGGCTCCATGGCCCTGCTCGGAGAACCGCTCGGCCAGCGCCACCCCGACCGAAACAGCGCCGGTGTAGTTCACCTGCGCCAATTCGAGGGCCGCGGCGACCTCGGTCCAGGCCTTCTCGTTGTCCCCCAACACCCCGAACGCGACGATCGCGACGTCGATGTCGCCGCCGGCGAACGCCTTGCGAACCACGTCGGCATGCGTCTCGACCGCGCGCGCGTCGAAGTCGAGCGTCTCGACCGCGCATCCCGCCACCTCGAGCCGCCTGCGCGCCGCGTCGAGCCGATCGGACGGCCGGGCGGCGAGCACGACCCGCGGCGGCCGTCCCGCGGCGAACGCCTCGACGATGGCCAGCCCGATCTCGGACGTGCCGCCCAGCAGCAGGATGCTCTGCGGGTTGCCCACGGCGTCGATCATTTACAGCAGCTCCAGTCGTCGTGCCAGATCCGAGACGAACACGCCCTCCGGATCCGCCGCGGCCCGGACCTTGCGCCACTCGTCCAGCCGCGGGTAGCCGCGCCGGATCGCCTCCGGCGAGGTCCGCGACTCCTTGGCCAGATAGTGCCGCCCACCGGCGTCGAGCACGATCTCGTCGAGCTCGTCGCACAGCTCCCCAAGACCGCGGCCGATGGGAATGTCCACGCACAGGGTCCAGCCGGGCTTCGGGAACGACAGCGGCGCCCGGTTGCCCGGACCGAACCGCTTGAGCACGTTGAGCGCGGAGACCTGCCCGGCCGCGGTCATGCGCTCCAGCACGACGGGGATCACGTCGCCGCGTTCGGGTGGCACCACGAACTGGTACTGCAGGAACCCACGTGGGCCGTAGCCGCGGTTCCACTCGCCGACGATATCCAGCGGGTGCAGGAACTGGGTGATGTTCTGGATCGCGCCCATCCTGGTGGGCGACTTGCGGTACCAGAGCTCGCTGAAGATCTTGGCGGTGACCCGGTTGAGCAGCCCGGACGGAAAGACGTCGGGAACGGTCAGCAGCTGCGGCGCAGCGAACCTGAGCGGGTCGCGGCGCAGCTTGGCCGGCAGGTCCTCGAGCCTCGCGTGGTTGGCGCGGGTCAGCAGCCCGCGGCCGAAGCGTTTCCCGGTGCTGACGGCGTCGAACCAGGACACCGACTCGGCGTACGTGTCGTCGTCCTGGGTCTGGCGGGTCATCAGGTCCGCGAGGTTGTCGATCTGTTCGGTGTCGACGACGAAATACGCGGTCTCGACGTGGTGCAGCCGCAGCGTCGCCCGCACGACGACGCCGGTCAGGCCCATTCCGCCGACCGTCGCCCAGAACAGCTCGGCGTCCGCGCCCTCGGGGGTCAGCGTGCGCAGCGTCCCGTCGGCGGTGACGAGATCGAGCGACTCGACGTGGTTGCCGAAACTCCCGACGAGGTGGTGCGCCTTGCCGTGGATGTCGGCGCCGATGGCGCCGCCGACCGTCACCTGACGGGTGCCCGGCAGCACCGGCAGCCACAGCCCGTACGGCAGCGCCGTCCGCATGAGCGTGTCCAGGCTGACCCCGGCGTCGACGACGACCCGTCCGGACCCGGCCTCGACGCAATGGATGGTGTTCAGCCCGGTCATGTCCAGCACGGTGCCGCCCGCGTTCTGGGCCGGGTCACCGTAGGAACGACCGAGCCCGCGGGCGATGATCCCGCGTGAACCTGCGCCGACGATCGCCGCCGCCACCTCCTGGGTGCTGCGCGGTCTGATCACCTTGGCGACGGTGGGCGCGGTGCGTCCCCAGCCGTGGAGGCTCGTGGTCCGGCTCGACATCGGCGCCAGGCTACGCCCTGGGGTCGGGTGTCCCCGAGGTGACCTCGGGACCGCTGTGCCAGGCTGCGCGGTGTGCTGGAGGTGAGGACCGGGCCCGCGGGCGCCCTCGCACGCCCCCGGCCGGACCGGGTTCGACGGTTGGCCCCGCCGGCGGCGGTGGTGGCGCTGTACCTGGCCGGTTCGCTCGCACTGCACCACCGTGTCCTCGGCGCGTTCGGCACGACGACGATCGGCCGCGTCACGGCCGACTCGGACCTGTTCATGTGGTGGCTGAACTGGACGCCCTGGGCGCTGCTGCACGGCGAGAACCCGCTGTTCACGACGTATCAGCACTACCCGCTCGGGGTCAACGCCATGTGGAACACCGGCACCCCGCTGCTCGGGCTGGTGTTCGCCCCGATCACGCTGACCGCGGGCCCGGTCGCGGCCTACAACACCGCGATGATCCTGGGTCCGGTCGTGTCCGGGGTGGCGCTGGCAGCGGCGCTGGGCCCGTATGTGCGGCGCTGGGTGCCGCGCGCCGTCGCCGGCGCGCTGTACGCGTTCGGCCCCTTCCACCTCGCGCACACCTCCGCGGGCCACCTCAACCTCGTCTGGTCGGTGCTGCCGCCGGTCCTGCTCTACCTGGTGCACGTGCTGTTCGTGCGCAGGCTGGAACGGCCGGTGCGCACCGGGGCCCTGGTCGGGGTGGTGCTGGCGGCCCAGACGGTGCTCTACACCCAAACCCTGGCGTTCGGGGTGCTGATGCTCGTCGTCACGGCGGCCGTGCTCGCGGTCCGGTGGCCGCGCCGGGCACGTGCGGCGCTGCCCGGCCTGTGCCGCGCCGGGCTGGGGTGCCTTGCTGCGTACGTCGTGCTGTGCGCCTACCCGCTGTACCTGATCCTCGCCGGGCCGGTCCGGCCCCGGGCGCCGATCCGAGACGTCGAGTACTCCGGCGCGGACCTGGGCAACGCCGTCGTGCCCACCACCCTGACCGCTGTGCGGTTCACGCCCGACGGGCTGGCCGAGCGGATGCAGGGCCATCTCGGCGAACAGGGCGGCTACCTCGGGCCCGCAATGCTCGCGGTGGCGGTGGTCGCGGTGGTTGCGGTGCGGTCCACGGCGCTGCGGGTGGCCGCGATCGTGGGCGTCATCGCCTACGTGTTCTCGCTCGGGCCCACCCTGGTGATCTTCAACGAGCACACCGGAGTCCCGCTGCCGTGGCGGATGTTCACCGGGGTTCCGCTGCTGCTCGAGGCCGAACCGGTCCGGCTCCAGGTCGTGGTCGTGCTCTGTGTCGCGGTCGTGGTCGCGATATGGCTGGATCGGCTGCCGTCGATGCAGCCGCGCGCCGCGCGCGTCGCCGCCGCGGCGCTCACCGTCGTCGCGCTGGTGTCGTGGCTGCCCGCCGACCGGCAGGAGACCCAGTCCGCGGCCACGCCGGCCTTCTTCGCCGTCGCGGCACACCATCTGCGACCCAACGAGGTCGTCGAAACCTACCCACGGCTGAACAGTTGGTGGTACGGCGGCGCGGAGCCGCTGCGCTGGCAGGTCGCGTCGGGCATGGCCTACCGCACCACGGGCGGCTACTTCATCGGTTCCGACGCCGAGCACGAGGTGCTGATCGAGTCTCCGTGGAACCGGTACCAGATCGGCGCGGCCCAGGTCGCGGACGGGACGGGCGTTCCCGACGACGGCTCTGCCGCGGACGCCGGCGCAGAGCTGCGGTCGATGGGAGTGACGGTCGTGATCGTGGTTCCGCCGCCGGACCCCGCGGCGGGGCCGGTCCTCGAGTGGACCCGGCGGGTCACCGGCAGCCCCGGCGAGCCCGTCGCGGACGCCTGGTTGTTCCGCCTGTGACCCACGTCCAGCGCGGACGTGGCAGCCCCCCAATGGCTAGGCTCCGGATCGTGAGCATGCAACCCCCGTCCGGCGGCAGCCGGGGGATCCGCATCTCCGATGCGGACCGTGAGCGTGCCGCCCAGCGGCTGCACCAGGCGCTGGCGGAGGGCCGCATCACGGTGGCCGAGCTGGAGGAGCGGCTCACCGCCGTCTACGCCGCCCGCTATGCCGACGACCTGACCCCACCGCTGGCCGACCTGCCCGACGTCACCGCACCGGTCCTCTCGACGCCGGCGGGGCCGCCGACGATCTTGCGGGCCGGGGTGGGCGGGCTGCGCCGGACCGGGGTGTGGCGGGTGCCGGCGCGGTTGCGCGTGCATAGCGGGATGGGTTCGGTCCTGCTCGACTTCACCGACGCGGAGCTCCCGCATCCGGTCGTCGAGGTGGAGTTGCAGCTCGGCGCCGGTTCGGCTCGGCTGCTGGTGCCTGCGGGCGCCACCGCCGACATCGACGGGCTCGTCTCCGGGATGGGCAGCGTCCGCTCGAAGGTTCCCGCCACGCCCGTCCCGGGCCATCCGCACTTTCGCGTGTACGGGCGCAGTGGGCTGGGTTCGGTGACGGTACGCCGCCGGTACCGCTTCGCGGGCATCACCTTCTGATGCCCCGGCTCGTCACGGCAGCAGACGAAGGCCCTCCTCGACGGCGCGGCGCGCGGCCGCGGTTCGGCTCGCTGCCCCGAGTTTCGCCAGGACGTGTTCGACGTGGTGCGCGGCGGTCCGTTCCCTGATCCCCAGCCGGTGCGCGATGGCCACATTGAGCAGCCCGGCGCACAGCAGGGTCAGCACCTGGAGCTCACGTGCGGTGAGGCCGTAGGGCGGCGGCGTTTCACGCAGCACGACCAGGGTGCCCCCGGCGATCTTCACCAGCCGGGCCCGGTGCCATCGTCCGTCCATCCGGTGCAGGAAGCGTGCCTCGGTCACGGTGTCCGGTCGGCCACGCCACGTCATGACCCGCCGCACGACGTCCGGGTCCTTCTCCAGGGGGGCCGGCACGTTCCGGCCCGGCAGCGGTACGACGTCCGCCTGATCGCTGACGACGGCCGCGGCGGCGTCGCGTTCGAGATCGTCCAGGAGCAGGCTGATCCGGCGAGTGACGTCGGTGACCGATGCGAGGACGGGCGCGAGATGGTGCAGCGCGGCCATCATCGCCGGTACGGGAAGTTCGGGGTCGGTGGTGCTCAGGTGCAGGTCTCCGGTGTAGCGGCCGTCCCTGGTGGTCAGCCGGGCGGTCGCGCCCCCGGCGTAGCCCGCGGGGCGGAAGACCTGGACCGCCGAGGGGGTGCGCGCGTAGTCGACTCCGATGTCGCGCCAGCAGCGGGCGCGCTGCCCCGTACGGGTCACCAACAACCGGTAGCCGACGTCGTCGCGGAGAAATGCGGGTGAGCACAGAAGTGCAGCACGCTCGCCGGATAGCCGGTGACGCAGAGCGGGATGTGGCGGCGCGAGATCGGGTCGAACGCCACGACCGCCGCGGCGGCCACCGGGGCGCTCGCGCAGAGTTCATCGAGCACCTCCGCGGCCGCGTCCTCGCGGGTGACCGGACCGTGCGCGGCGGCGGCGAGGTTCATCGCCAGAGCCATGGCGTCCTGCACGACCGATCACCCTTCCACGGTGGAGACGTGGTCAGTGTCTCCGCCGTGGAAGGGGGCTACAAGGCGCCGGTCAGGCACCGATCGGCATCGGTTCGATCGGTTCCGGGTCGGCGAACCGGGTCAGCACGTTTCTGGTCAGCCGGGAGATGTCGTTGTCGTAGTTGTTGTGTGCCAGGCTGCCCGCCCAGGCGATCGACCCTGTGGAGAACACGGCGCCTCCGCCCGCGGTGGTGAAGTAGACGATGTCGGCGCGGACCAGGAAACTGTCGGTCCCGCCCATGCCGTCGAACGGGAAGTAGATGTCCTCCGCGACCAGGGGGTAGTTGTCCGAGTGGTGGCCCGCGCTGGTGGCCAGCAGCAACGCGTTGGCGGGGGTCCCGAGCGCGAGGTCGTAGCGGTCGCATTCGTGACCGGCCGCGCCGCCGCCGACCAACCCGTGGTCCCCGATCAGGGTGGCGCCCTCGAGACCGTTGGTGATGAAGGCCGCCTGCGGGTGGGCGAAGTCGGTGAGCGGCACGTAGGGCGACGAGCGGTCCATCCCCTCGGTGGCGAAGCCGACGCCGAACAGTTTCTGCGGGGCGCGACCCCGGTTGCGCCAGATTCCCCCGCGTTCAGGAGTGAAGGCCATGTGCAGTTCACCGGGGCGCGCCTGCCAGGCCCGGCAGCCGGCCTCGCCCTTGCGCACCTCGATCAGGTGCGGCTTGTCCGGGTGGTAGCTGGTCACCCAGTAGAACCCGTTGCCGCCCATGTACATCGCGCGCCCGCCGCGGCCGAGGTAGGTCTCCCAGGCGTCGAGCATCCGCGTCGAGTAGTACTCCGGGTGGGTTCCGGTGATGACGACCTGGTAGCGGCCGAGCAGGTCGGCGCCCTCGCGGTCGAGGTCTTCGTCGGTGGCCACGTCGAACTCGACGCCGATGCCCGTGAGCCAGTCCACGAGGTGCAGATCGGCGGGGAACTGCCACAGCGAGCCCGTTGTGTGCCGGAAGCCTGGGCGCATGGTGACGATCGGACGCAGCCGCGTCGAATGGGCCACCCCGGTGCCGTCGGCGTGGTGGTCGTAGGTCGACAGCCCGAACTCGGGGCGTTCGAGCAGGTTCAGGTCGGCGGCGGCCATCACCGAGGTGTGCCCGAGGATCGACTGGGCGACCGGTACCTCGGGGACGATGTGGTCGTTGGCGTAGGCCAGATAACTCGCGGTCGGGAACAGCAGCAGCACCCGCGACGTCGCGGTGCCGCGTGGCGGCAGCACCCAGAACGGGATGTGGTCGACGTGCTCGCCGCATGTCACCCGCAGCGCGTACACCCCGCTGGGCAGGTCGTCGGGGACGACGAGGGTGACGTCGGTGTCCCAGCCCGCGTCCTCGAGCGCGTCGGCGCAGAAGTGGAGGGCGCCGTACTGCTCGGGGGCGTGCCGGTAGTTCTCCTCCTCACCGGTCCAGTTCCAGCCGGTCATGCCCCGGTAGGGCTGGTTGTGGCAGCGCCCGTGCCAGCCGTGGGGCCCGATGTCGGTGCAGCGGTCGGCCGCGACACCGGCGGGTCCGATCTCGGCGCTGAAGTCCCAGCGGGCGAGCATCCCGGAGGTGGGGGGTTCGCCCCGGGCGAGCTCGGCACGAACGGTGTGGTCCGGCGGGCTGTCGAGGATCGTGGGGGTATCGAGCTTGCCGTTGTAGTGGCCGCAGATCGCGCCGACCGCACCGTCCCAGCATGCGGCGAGCACCGTCGGGGCCGACGCGAGCGCCGCTGCCGGGGCGCCGCTGCCGGTTCCGCTGGTGCCGGTCACGATCCCGATGGCCGGGCTCCACAGGCTGTTCACCGAGGTCAGTGTCGGGTCGGCGGTGAGCTGGGTAGCGCCCTTGTCCCAGCTGGCGGTGATCGAGTACCAGGTCCAGGCGTGCAGCGGCTGTTCCGTCACGGTCTCGTGCACCGTGGAGCCGTCGCCGAGACGCAGCGTGAGACGTCCGCCGTCGGTCAGGCCGAGCCACCACCCGATCCCGGTCGCGGCGTCCCACCGCGACATCAGGGTCTGGCCCTCGATGCCCGGAGTGGTCGGCTGGGCGAAGACGTGGACCGCGCCGGTGGCGGTGAGCGCGAGCCCGCCGGCATCGTCGATGATCACCGCGGAGCCGGTGCGGATCTCCTGCTTACGGCCGGGGTAGCGGCCTGACGCGGGGGTCGGCACCACCTCCTCGCGAAAGCCGGGACCGGCCGGGTTGGTGTCACCGTTGCGCAGTCGAACGACCTCGGCGGTGAACTCGCCCGGCTCCTCGCAGCTGATCTTGAACTCGATGGGTTCGCCGGGAGCGACCGAGAACCGGTCGGCGTATCCGGTGACTGCTGGACGCACGACCTCGACCATCAGGCCACTCCTCGCAGGTCGTCGACCCGCTTGCGGAAGACCGCGTGCAGGGCCTCCTCCTCGGTGCTGAACGGGCCGTCGTCGAGAACCTCCGGCGCCTCACCGCGCACCCCGGTGAGCACGCCGATGCGGTACTCCTTCCAGGGCTCGACCGCGACGATGACGTACTTGCCCGGAATCGGCGCGCGGCGCAGGTAACGCAGGACGCGCTGGAGGGCGTCGCTGTGCGGGCCCGCCGGGTTGGCGGCGTGTTCCGCGATCAGATCGTCGGTCAGCAGTTCGGTCACGCGTTCTCGCGCACGCTGTTCGAAGAGCTCATAGACCTCGAGTTGCCGATCCCGCATCTGCTCCCGCCTCTCGCTGGTGGCCAGGTGAGGACTCAGCGAACCCGGCGGACGCGGTGCGCTCAATGGGTAGCTCTGCCCATGTCACGCGGGTTCACCGTCATCCCGGCCCTGGGCAAGATCGCCGTTTGGGAGCCGGCAGCCGTGATTCGCGCGGTTCCTCCCGCCGAAGCGTCGATCATGGGGAGGGGCTCGGGCCGAGCGCGCCGATCGCTACCCTGGCCCGGTGACCGCGACGCGCTCCGAGCCCGCCGGCCTGAGTCTGCTGGCACAGCTCAGCCGGTTCGTCGCCGTCGGCGCGGTGTCGGCGCTGGTCGACTTCGGCTTCTACCATCTGCTGCTCGGCCTCGGCACCTATGTGCACCTGGCGAAGGCCGTCAGCTTCATCCTCGGCACCACCACCGCGTACCTGCTCAACCGCCGCTTCACGTTCACCGAGACCGACGGCGGCCCGCGCCGGTTCGCCGCGTTCCTGCTGCTCTACGGGACGACCTTCGCGATCAACGTCGGAATGAACGCGTTGGCCCTCGCCGTCCTCCCCGAGTTGCCGTTCAAGACCTCGATCGCCTGGGTCATCGCCCAGGGCTGCGCCACCGCGATCAACTTCGTGATGCTGCGGACCGTGGTGTTCCGCGCCGCGAAGCCCGCGGCGGCCTGACCTCAGCCGGGACGGTCGAACCGCTCCGCGCGGCCCTGGCGGATCAGCCGCAGCCATTCGATGAACTCGGCCGGGCGCCGCTTGGTGACCACGAAGTACCACGCGAACCGGGGCAGCTCCAGCAGCCCCACCCTGCGCATCCCGGGCTGGGAGATGAGGTAGCCGCGGTTGCGGTAGGTGTAGTAGCGCTTCACCGGATCGTCCGGGTCGCGGGCGTGCAGCCGTCCGCCGAGCATCGGCTTGTCCTCGCCCAGGCCGGCCGGGTGCAGATAGGCCGCCCGCAGCGCGGTGCCGAACGGCAGACCGGAGCGCACCAGCCTGCGATGCACCTCGACCTCGTCGCCGCGGACGAACAGCCGCAGATCCGGAACGCCGATGGCCTCGAACGTGGTTGCCCGCAACAGCGCACCGTTGAACAGTGCGGCGATGCCCGGGAGCAGCTCGTCGTCGTCGCCCTGAAGGGCCGAACGCGTCGTGTGCCAGGTCAGGCCGCGACGCAAGGGGAACGCGAGCGTGTCCGGGTCGGCCTTGTCGGCCACCACCGGTGACACCGCGGCCAGCCCCCGGCGAGTGGCGAGGTCGATGAGGGTGGCCAGCGTCGTCTCGTCGGCCGGGTATCCGTCGTCGTCACCGAGCCAGATCCAGTCCGCGCCCAGCGCCAGCGCGTGCAGGATCCCGAGGGCGAACCCGCCCGCGCCGCCGAGGTTGCGCCACGACGGCAGCCACGTCGCCGGCAGCCCGCAGGACTCGACGACGTCGCGGGCCGGCTGATCGGGCCCGTTGTCGACCACCACCAGGCGGGTGACGGGGTGGGTCTGCTTGGCCATGGCGTCCAGCGAGTCGATCAGCTGCTCGCAGCGGTGCCGGGTGACGACGACGGCGACGACGGAACCGGGCGGGAGCGGGCCGGTCACTTCGGCTCGTAATCTGCGAGCACGTCGTGGCCCTTGTAGTGGTGGAGTACCTCGCGCAGCGGGCCGTGTTCGCGGATGGTGCCATGGTCCATCCAGATCGCGGTGTCGCACAGGTCGGCGAGGAACTCGTCGGAATGCGAGGCGAACACGAGGATCCCGGAGCGCTCGACCAGCTCGAACAGCCGGGTGCGGGCCTTGGCGAGGAACTCGGCGTCGACGGCGCCGATGCCCTCATCCAGCAGCAGGATCTCCGGGTCGATGCTGGTGACGACGCCGAGCGCGAGTCGCACCCGCATGCCGGTGGAGTAGGTGCGCAGCGGCATCGACAGGTAGTCGCCGAGTTCGGTGAACTCTGCGATGTCGTCGACCCGCGCCTCCATCTGCTTGCGGGTCATGCCGAGAAACAGGCCCCGGATCAGGATGTTGTCCAGCCCGGAGATCTCCGGGTCCATCCCGACCGCGAGATCGAAGATCGGGGCGACCTTGCCGTGCACGAAGGAACGCCCGCGGGTCGGTTCGTAGATGCCCGACATCAGCCGCAGCAGGGTGGACTTGCCGGCGCCGTTGTGCCCGACCAGCGCCACCCGGTCACCCCTGCGCAGCGACACGTTGATGCTGCGCAGCGCCTCGATGATCGGGACCCTGCTCTCGGTGCCGATGCGCCCGCCTGCCTTGCCGAGCACGGCCTTCTTCAACGACCGCGACTTCGCGTCGAAGATCGGGAAGTCGACGCAGGCGTCGACGATGTCGATCCGCGGGGCGCCGTTACCGGGTTCGATGCGCACGCCCCTCACACCCAGTACGCGACGCGTGCGCGGTAGTTGCGCAGGCAGACCAGCGCGGCGACCCAGCCGACGACAGTGATCACACCGACGACATACCAGTGGCGAAGAACGATCGGGTCGCCGAGCATCGGCTCGCGCAGGATCTCGACGAAGTGCAGCGCGGGGTTGAGCTCGGCGATCCGGGCCCGCTCCGCGACGGCCGGGTTCGCGACCAGCCGCTCGTAGGACCACACGATCGGGGTCATGAAGAAGACGAGCTGGGTCACGCTCGCGATGATCGGCGGGATGTCCCGGAACCGGGTCGCGATGATGCCGGTCAGGATCGCGATCCACCCGCCGTTGGCGACCAGCACCGCGAACGCGGGCAGCGCGATCAGCGTCTGCCACCCCAGCGGATGCGGAAAGATGATCATAAGAATCACCCACACCGCCAGGTTGTGTAGGAAGAACAGGGTTTGCCGCCACACCAGCCGGTAGACGTGCAGGCTCAGCGGCGCGGGCAGGAACCGGATCAGGCCCTCGTTGGCGATGAAGACCTCGCTGCCCTCGAGGATGCAGCCGCTGATGAAGTTCCAGATCAGCAGCCCGACCGCGACGTAGGGCAGGAAGGTCGCGAGATCCTCCTGGAACAGCGCCCCGTAGAGGATGCCCATCGCGGTGGCGATGACGGCCATGCTGATGGTGATCCACAGGGGTCCGAGCACCGAGCGGCGGTAACGCTGCTTGATGTCCTGCCAGCCCAGGTAGCCCCACAGCGAACGCTGCCGCCAGCCCTGGCGCAGGTCACCGAAGGCGCGCTGCCAGCTGCGGGGCCCCGGGACGTCGTCGGCGAGCGGGCGCGCTCCCTCGGCGCGCTCGTCGTCGGCGGTCACGGTCACTGCCACGGCCCGAGGGTACCGACGGGTGACGGGACGGCGACGCCTGGTCGGCACCCGCCGTCCCGCCATCCGAGGGGACTACAGGTACTGGCCGGTGCCGCGGCCCAGACCCTCCGGCATCTGCTGGGGATGTCCGCTCGCACCTGGCGGCAGGCCGCGGCGCATCTGCTCCAGCTGGGCCCGAGCGGCCATCTGCTGGGCGAACAGCGCGGTCTGGATGCCGTGGAACAGCCCCTCCAGCCAGCCGACGAGCTGAGCCTGTGCGATGCGCAGCTCAGCGTCCGACGGCGTGGCCTCGTCGGTGAACGGCAGGCTCAGGCGGTGCAGCTCCTCACGCAACTCGGGGGCAAGACCCTGCTCGAGTTCCTTTATCGAGTTCTCGTGGATCTCGCGGAGCCGCACCCGGGACGCCTCGTCGAGGGGCGCGGCCCGGACCTCTTCGAGTAGCTGTTTGATCATGGTTCCGATGCGCATGACCTTGGCGGGCTGCTCGACCATCGAGCCGACGCCCTGATCCTCGCCGTTCTCGTCCTCACCCGACTGCGGAACGCGGGCGACCCCCACGGGCCGGCCGTCCGGCCCGATGACCATGACCTGCTGCTCGGGGCTGTCTGCCGTGTTCTGGTCTCCCGGCTGGCTCATGTCACCATGATGACGCCGTCGTCCGCGTCTGTCGTCGCGACCCCCGGGCGTCGACGATCAGCGCGCGGCCGGTGTCAGCAGCAGGATCTTCCCGATCACGCCGCCTTCTTCGAGCATCCGGTGCGCCGCCGCGGCGTCCTCCATCGAAACCTGGGCGTGCACGACCGGTACGACCCGGCCGTCGGCGAACAGCGGCCAGATCTCCTCCCGCACGCCGGACACGATCCGGCCCTTCCCGGTGGGACCCTCGATCGGGCGTCCGCGCAGACCCATCGCGGTGATGCTGGCGCGTTTGGCCAGCAGGGCGCCGATGTTGAGCTCGGCCCGCACCCCGCCCTGCATCCCGATGATCAGCAGACGACCGTCCGTGGCGAGTGCGGCGAGATTGTTCGCCAGACCCTTGGCGCCCAGGTTGTCGAGGATGACGTCGGCACCGTGGCCGTCGGTGGCCTTCTTGAGCTCCGCGGCGACGTCGTCGTGGTAGTCGATGGCGATATCGGCGCCGAGGTCGCGGCAGCGCTGCAACCGCTCCGGTGTGCCCGCCGTCGCGGCGACCCTGGCGCCGAGCGCCTTGCCCACCTGGATGGCGTGCGTCCCGATGCCGCCGCTGCCGCCCTGCACGAGGAGCGTCTCACCGGCGGTGAGCCGTCCCGCGGCGACGACGTTCGACCACACCGTGCAGGCGATCTCGGGCAGCCCGCCGGAGGTCACCAGATCGACGCCGTCGGGCACGGGCAGCACCTGAGCCGCGGGCACCGCCACCTTCTCGGCGTAGCCGCCACCGGTCAGCAGGGCGCACACCTCGTCCCCGATCCGCAGGCCCGCAACGCCCTCACCGACGGCGGAAATCGTGCCGGAGCATTCGAGCCCGATGATGTCCGAGGCGCCGGGCGGGGGCGGGTAGTTGCCCCGCCGCTGCAGCAGGTCGGCCCGGTTGACCGCCGAGGCGGCCACGTCGATGACGACCTCGCCGGGCCCGGCCTGGGGGTCGGGCACCTCGGTCCAGCGCAGGACGTCGGGGTCGCCGGGCTCGCGCACAGTGATCGCGTACATGAACCAGGACGTTATGCCGTCGCACCGGATGAGGCACCCTGCGTGGCATGGACCCGGCGGATCGCCCCGAGCCGTGGCCGCTGCGCCGTCTCGTGCTGTGCACCCCGCGCCTGGAACTGCGTCCCGACGACGACGAGGGTCTGCTCGAACTCGTCGACGAGGCCTATCGCGGGGTTCACCCGCCCGAGGAGATGCCGTTCCTCGTGCCGTGGACCGACGCCGACCCGCGCTATCTCGGGCGCGGGATGCTCCAGCACTTCTGGCAGCAGCGCTCGGCGCTCTCGCCCACGAACTGGTCGGTGCATTTCCTGGTGCGCCTCGACGGCGCCGTGATCGGTGTGCAGAGCCTGAGCGCGGTCGACTTCGCGATCACCCGCGAGGTCAGCACCGGATCCTGGATCGGCCTGCGCCACCAGCGCCGGGGGATCGGTACCGAGATGCGGGCCGCCGTGCTGGTCTTCGCGTTCGACCACCTCGACGCGCTGCGCGCGCGTTCCGCCGCGTTCGCGGACAACACGGCATCGCACCGGGTCTCGGCCCGGCTCGGCTACCGCCGCGACGGCTCGCTCACGGTCGCGCGCCGTGGCAGGCCCGTTGAGGAGGTGCGGTACCTGCTGGAGCGCGAGTGGTTCGTCCGGCCGGACTGGACGCTGCAGGTCGACGGCCCCCCATCCCCCCTGTGAGTGCGTAACAGTGTTAGAACACTGTTACGCACTCACAGGGGG